>NZ_JAQMIL010000074.1:0-52794 GCF_029990105.1 Bradyrhizobium sp. Arg237L
TCCGATGGTTCGAGTGTGGAAACCCAAACCTACCGGAAAGGGCGCGCTCACCGCCCCATGGAATCTACAATCCTACTTATTCAATCGCTTCCAGAACACCGCCGTGTCGCAGAGCCGGCCGTCGGGAAACAGCGCGTAGTTCGGGATGATCCCGCTCTCGGTCCAGCCGGCGCGCTTGTAGAGACGATAGCCGTTTTCGCCCGGCACGGTATCGAGCACGAGCAACCAGCGGCCGCGTCTGATGGCTTCGACTTCGATCTGCGCCATCAGCGCTGCGCCGATGCCGCGCCCGCGCGCGGAACGGTGGACCAGCATCTTTTTCAGGTCGGCGCGGTGCGGCTGGTTGGGCGGCGTGTCGAGTCCCAACTGGACCGTGCCGACGATCCTGCCATCGAGCTTTGCTGCAAGCAGCACAGTGTCGCCTGACGCGACTGCGCCAGCGACTTCACGAAAGTACGCAAGCCCATCGGCCTGCGAAAACGGCGCCATGAAGCTGACGCTGGCGCCGCCCTCGACGCAATCGACGAGGACCGATGCGAGCTGCTCGAGGGCTGCGTCCGGTACGGGCGCGTCGAGAACGGATATCTCGACGCTGCCGCTCACGCCGCCAGGTCGAGTTTCGAGGCGACGGTGGAATCGGCGTTGAGGCGGTAGATGATAGGTGCGCCGGTCGCCAGCTCGCGCTTCAGGATCTGCTCGGGCGACAGTTTCTCCAGCACCATGATCAGCGCGCGCAGCGAATTGCCGTGGGCGGCGACCAGCGTTCGTTCGCCGCGCAGCACGCAGGGCAGGATCTCCTGCACGTAATATGGCAGCGTGCGCGCCAGCGTATCCTTCAGGCTTTCACCGCCGGGCGGCGAGACGTCGTAGGAGCGGCGCCAGATCAGGACCTGCTCCTCGCCCCACTTCTTGCGGGCGTCGTCCTTGTTGAGACCGGAGAGATCGCCGTAGTCGCGTTCATTGAGCGCGAGGTTCTTTAGCGTCTTCAATCCGGTCTGGCCGATTTCGGCGAGCGCCAGATCGAGCGTATGCTGCGCGCGCTTCAGCACCGACGTAAAGGCGATGTCGAACGACAGTCCTTGCGCCTTCAACTTGCGGCCGGCCTCTTTCGCTTCGGCAATGCCCTGCTCGGTGAGATCGGGGTCTTTCCAACCGGTGAAGAGATTCTTCAGATTCCATTCACTCTGGCCATGGCGCACCAGCACGAGAAGACGATCGCTCATTCCAAATTCCGTTCTTGTTTGAGCATGATCATTTCGGAAAACCGGTTCCCGCTTTTCCGGATCATGCGTTAGACGTCGGAGAGCCCCAGCACATCCATCATGGAGTATAGCCCGGGCTCCTTGCCATGTGCCCATAGCGCCGCCTTGATCGCGCCATGCGCGAAGATCATGCGGTCCTCGGCAAGATGCGACAGCGTGATGCGCTCATGCGGTCCGGCGAAGATCACGCTGTGGTCGCCGGGCACCGTGCCGCCGCGCAGCGAGGCAAAGCCGATATCGCCGGCACGGCGCGCACCAGTGTGGCCATCGCGGCCACGGGCCGAGTGCCTGTCGAGCGCAATGCCACGGCCAGCCGCGGCAGCCTCGCCAAGCAGGAGTGCGGTGCCGGAGGGTGCGTCGACCTTGGCCTTGTGGTGCATCTCGACGATCTCGATGTCGAAGGCATTGTCGAGCGATTTCGCGACCTGCTGAACGAGGGCCGCCAAGAGATTGACGCCGAGGCTCATATTGCCGGACTTCACCACCACGGCGCGATTGGTGACGCTTCGGATCACCGCGTCATCGGACGCCGACAGCCCGGTGGTGCCGATGACATGGACGAGGCCACGCTCGACTGCGATCGCGACATTGGCGATCGTCGCCGCCGGCACGGTGAAATCCAGGATGCCGTCGGCATTGGCCGAGAGCGACCAAAGATCAGCCGACAATTTGACGCCGTTGGCAGGCAGGCCCGCGAGCACGCCGGCGTCCTCCCCGAGAAGCTCGGAGCCGGGCGCTTCCAGCGCACCGGTCAGAACCGCGCCCGGGGTCTCCGAGATAGCGCGCGTCAAGGCGCGGCCCATCCGGCCGCCGGCCCCCGCAACGATCAAGCGCATATCGGCCATGGCTTATCCCTCTCCACGCCTATAGCGGGCGCAGCCCATTCCGGCAACCGAGTCTCTTGCGAGACGTTCCCATAGGCAAGCAAAAGCTGGAAACGAGCCGGGTAGAAGGATAGCCCAACCTGGCCCCGCCGGCGGGATCGCCCAGGCCGCCATCCCGCGTGCCCGCGTGGCTATAGGGCTAGTTCCAACTGCTTTTCCAAGACGACCTGGCCGTCGCGTTCGACAGTATAGGTCGCCTTGTAGGTGCCGTGGTCCCAGCCGTTCGGCGGGCGCTTTTTGCCCGCAAACAACATGTACTGCGCCTTGTTGCTCTGAAGCGGCGCGGTTCGATTTTCGGCAAGAACTTGTCCCTGCGGGTCCTTGATCACCAGCCCCTGGGTGTCTCCCGCTTTCAGCCCAATGGCACGGATGAAGGCAACAAGCGCGGGGGAATTGGCGGATACGGATTGCCCCTCCGCACTTGCCTCCTCAATGAGTTCCATGGTCGGCGGACCGCTCATGAAGCCGGCGTTCAGGACCGCTCGTTCCTGATACGCAAGCCGGGCGCGGAGCGCAGGCTGCCAAAGAGATTCGCCGCCACCGCATGAGCCGGGAACGGCACCATAGGCGAAGGGATCTACGATGGCTCCTTTGTACCTGACGGTGAAATGCAAATGAGGATATTCGGTCAGACCGGACAGACCGATGCGGCCGAGCCGCTGCCCGCGGGCGACGTCGTCGCCGGGCTTCACCGCCAGGCTGCCATTGGCCATATGGCAGTATTGGGTTTCCCAACCGCCGGGATGTTCGATGAGGACGCCGTTGCCGCACTCAACATCGCGCACGGCCTCGCGCGCCGTCTTGCCGAAAGCGCCATCGGGCGCGCCGTCGCGCATGCGAAGAACGCGGCCGCTTGCGGAAGCGAGCACGTCCACGCCGGATTTTTGCGCCGCGAGTGAGGGAATACGAAAGTCCGTCCCGTTATGTGCGTCGTAGGTGAGCGAGCCGCATTTATAATCGCGGCTCGACTGCGAAGGGTCGTCATCAACATAGTTCTGGATGTAGCAGGTCTGGCCAATCTCGCAGCCGACGGGCATTGCGAGCTCGATGTTCTCCGCCCGCGCGGAGCCGGCAAAGCCGACTGCCGCCGCAATCACTGCGACGGACCGCATGAATCCGTGGGAGATGATAAATGGCCTCGGTATCATCTGGCGGAAGCCTATCAGCTATCCAGCGGAGGAACTTTCCCGACCAACATTCGGACAAAGCGTGGCTCGCCATCCTCTCGCGCAGAATGCTCGCTCAGGATTGCGGCGCCTCGTAGCCTTCGATGATGATGAGATCGGCGATCGAATGCGGCTGCCGAACCTTGATGTTGGCCTGATATTCCGGCGAGCGATAGCAGGCTAGCGCTGTTTCGTAGTCGGGAAACTCGATCACGACGTTGCGGGAACGGCTCTGGCCTTCGACCGCAGTGAACTTGCCGCCGCGCACGACAAACTTGCCACCGAATTTCTGGAAGATGGCCGGGTTGGCCGCTATGTAGGGCTTGTATCCCTCCTCGTTGTGAACGTCGACGCGTCCGATCCAGTATCCCTTGGCCATCCCTTTTTCTCCCTTGTCGTTAGCCTAGCACCTGCGCAATCTCAGCCTGAATGATATCTGCGGCGGCTTTGGGGTCACTGGCCTCCAGGATCGGCCGCCCCACCACCAGATAGTCGGCGCCCGCGGCGATTGCACGTGACGGCGTCATGATGCGCTTCTGATCGCCGCTCGCGGAACCGGCCGGGCGGATGCCGGGCGTCACCAGCTTCATCTGGTGTCCGACGATCTTGCGCAACGAGGCCGCCTCCTCCGGCGAACTCACGAGCCCGTCGACGCCGAGCACCTGCGCCTGCTGCGCGCGCGCCTCGACGAGATCGGCAACGTTGAAGCGATAGCCTGCGGCGTGGAGATCATTGTCGTCATAGGACGTCAGCACCGTGACCGCGAGAATCCTGAGGTTCGATCCCGCGCGCGCCTCCACGGCCGCCTTCATGGTCTGCGGATAAGCGTGCACGGTGAGGAAGGTGGCGCCAAGTGTCGCGATGCTCTCGACGCCGCGCGCGACGGTGTTGCCGATGTCATGCAGCTTGAGATCGATGAAGACCTTCTTGCCGGCAGTTGCGAGCGCGCGCGCCAGCGGCAGGCCGCCGGCATAAGCGAGCTGATAGCCGATCTTGTAGAAGTTCACGCTGTCGCCGAGTTTGTCGATCATCGCTTCCGCCGCAGCGATGCTGGACAAATCGAGCGCCACGATCAGGCGGTCCTTCGGTGCGATATCGGCTGGCTGCATGTCACCTCACATCATGCGTTGGGAAAGGTCGATCAACTGCCGCGCCATGGCCTGCATCGCCTCGATATCGGCGGGATGCCTCAGGTGATCCATGTCGTCATAGGCATGTTCGGCAAATGACAGCGCGAGCTGGTTCGGGATCACGGTGGCCTGGCAGGCGGACAGGATGAGGCGCAGCGCCGCCAATGCGCGGCTGCCGCCGAGCCGGCCGCCGGAAGCGGCAGCGATGGCGAAGACACGATCGCGAAACACTTGGCCGCGAACCTCATGGGGATCCTGCACGCGGCTCACCCAATCGATGGTGTTCTTGACCAGCGGCGGCACCGAGGAATTATATTCCGGCGTCACGATCAGCACGCCATGATGCGCGCCGATCATGCGCTTGAGATTGATCGCGTTTTTCGGCACGCCGGATTTCGCCTGCAAGTCACCGTCATAGATCGGCAGCGGAAAATCGGCCAGCGAGATGCGGCTGACCTCGGCGCCCGCCTGCGCGAGCTCATGCGCCGCAACGGCCGCAAGCTTCGCGTTGAGCGAACCTGATCGCAGCGACCCCGGGATCACAAGTATTTTCAGCGCAGACATTATTTTTGAATCGCGTTCGGCAGACCCGCCGCGCGATGCGCAGCGAGCATTTTCGCAGAAAATGCTCTTAGCCAATAAATTGCGCGTATTCTATGCGCAAAACCGGCGTCCACTTTTGCGGAATACGCGCCTACCGCCCTTTGCGATACACCCAGACCCGGGCGGGCGGAAGGTTCATCCAGATCCGCTCGGAAGCTTCTGTGGACACGCCCGGCAGCGATTTCGGGATCGGCGGGACGACCGAATAGGTGAACTGGACGAAGGGAGCGCCCGGCGCCAGCGCCACGAAGGCATCGCGGATCAGCCTTAGGCGGGTGATCATCGGTTTGGTGACCAGAGGCAGGCCAGAAACCATCGCCGCGGCCGGTGCGGGCAACACATCCCAGAGCGAGTCCCGAAGCTTGTAGGCGTCGCCCTGCACCACTTTGGCCTGCGGATAGCGCTCGCGCAGCAGCGCGCAGAAGCTGGGATTGTATTCGACCAGTACGAGACGCTTCTGATCGACGCCATGTTCGATCAGCGCGTTGGTGATCGCACCGGTCCCGGGACCAAGTTCGACGACGGGACCTTCCGATCTGACATCGACATATTGCGCCATCGTGCGCGCCAGCAGCCGGCTCGACGGCATCACTGCGCCAACATGCAGCGGTTTTTCGATCCATGACCGGAGGAAGCGGACCTCGTCGTCGAGACGGGGCTTCTTCAACGGACGCACGGACGATTGCAGGGGCATGTCGCTACCAGGCGGGACCGCGCGAGCGGCTGTCAGAAAACAGTCATAAAGAGGTATAGGTCGAAACCGTTATGGTCAAGCAGATCGCCCACGCATCTGATCCGCCAAACTGTGACGGGGTTTGGCGATAACGCCATGCACCAATTTGGATTTCAGCGCCATGGCGCGCGCTGCCAGGACCACTTCTGCCAGCACGCTAGGTACCCGTCCGAGTGCCGAAGAAGTCCTTGACCTTGGAGAAGAAACCTACCGCCTCCGGTTGCGTCGCGCCGGAGGAGAGCTTTTCGAACTCCGTCAGCAATTCCTGTTGCTTCTTGGTCAGATTCTGGGGCGTTTCGACCACGACCTGGACATACATGTCGCCGGTCTGACGCGACCGCAGCACCGGCATGCCTTTTGATGCAATGCGGAATCGGCGGCCGGATTGCGTTCCGGCCGGTACCTTCACCTTGGTCTTGCCCTTGTCGATGGTCGGCACATCGAACTCGCCACCCAGGGCCGCGGTGACCATCGAGATCGGCACGCGGCAGTGCAGGTCGGCGCCATCGCGCTGGAAGAACGGGTGCTGGGTGAGCGACAGGAAGATATAGAGGTCGCCGGACGGGCCGCCGCGGACGCCGGCTTCGCCCTCGCCCGCGAGGCGAATGCGGGTGCCATCCTCGACGCCCTGGGGAATATTGACCGACAGCGTCCTCTCGCGCGTGACCCGACCGGAGCCGGAGCAAGACGGACAAGCGTCCTCGATCATCTGGCCGCGACCCTGGCAGCCGGGGCAGGTGCGCTCCAGCGTGAAGAAGCCCTGGGCCTGGCGGATGCGGCCGGCGCCGCCGCACATCGAGCAGGTCTTCGGCTTAGTGCCGGCCTTGGCGCCGGTGCCGGAGCAGGATTCGCAGGTGACGGAGACGGGAATTTCGATCTGCGCGGTCTTGCCGAGATACGCCTCCTCGAGCGTGATCTCCATGTTGTAGCGAAGATCGGCGCCGCGCTCGCGGCCGCCGCTGCGACGCTGCCCGGCCATGCCGAACAGGTCTTCGAAAATATCGGAGAAGGAAGAGGCAAAACCAGCGCCGAAGCCCGGACCGCCACCGCCCATGCCCTGCTCGAACGCGGCATGGCCGTAGCGGTCATAAGCGGCGCGCTTGTCGTTGTCCTTCAGGACCTCGTAGGCTTCGTTGATTTCCTTGAATCTGACCTCGCTCGTGGCATCGCCGGGATTACGGTCCGGATGCCATTTCATCGCGAGCTTGCGGAAAGCCGATTTCAGCTTGGTTTCGTCCGCGTTCCGCTCGACCTCGAGGGTCTCGTAATAGCAGCGCTTGGTAGACATCAGTCAAACCCGCCCGAATTCATCCTCATGCCGGACCATGCGTTCGGCAAGATGCAGTGTTCGGCTTAACGAAAAATGACCCCCATCCATGGAGACGCTTGGCGCGCTCTTGGCATGGGGGTCATCATCCTACGCCCGTGTCTTAAGCAGACTTTTTGTTCTTGTCGTCGTCGACCTCGGTGAACTCCGCGTCGACGACATCATCCTTCGCAGCGTCCTTGGCGGCATCGCTTTCGGCCTGCTGCTTGTACATGGCTTCGCCGAGCTTCATCGAAGCCTGCGCCAGCGCGTTGGTCTTGGCCTTGATCGCTTCGGCATCATTGCCCTTCAGCGCTTCCTTCAGGTCGCTGACGGCGTCCTCGATGGCGCGGCGCTCGGTCTCGGCGACCTTCGAGCCATGCTCGGCCAGCGCCTTCTCGGTGGAATGCACCAGCGCGTCCGCATGGTTCTTGGCGTCGACGGCCTCACGCCGCTTCTTGTCCTCGGCCGCGTTGGCCTCGGCGTCCTTGACCATCTTCTCGATGTCGGTTTCGGAGAGGCCGCCGGATGCCTGGATCCGGATCTGCTGCTCCTTGCCGGTCGCCTTGTCCTTGGCCGAGACGTTGACGATGCCGTTGGCGTCGATGTCGAAGGTCACCTCGATCTGCGGCATGCCGCGCGGGGCCGGCGGAATGCCCATCAGGTCGAACTGGCCGAGCATCTTGTTGTCGGCCGCCATTTCACGCTCACCCTGGAAGACGCGGATGGTGACCGCGTTCTGGTTATCCTCAGCGGTCGAGAACACCTGGCTCTTCTTGGTCGGGATCGTGGTGTTGCGGTCGATGATGCGGGTGAACACGCCACCCAGCGTCTCGATGCCGAGCGACAGCGGGGTCACGTCGAGCAGCAGGACGTCCTTAACGTCGCCCTGCAGCACGCCGGCCTGGATCGCAGCACCGATGGCGACGACTTCGTCCGGGTTGACGCCCTTGTGCGGCTCCTTGCCGAACAATTGCTTCACCACTTCCTGAACCTTCGGCATGCGAGTCATGCCTCCGACCAGCACCACCTCGCCAACTTCAGCGGCGGTGAGGCCGGCATCCTTCAGGGCCTTGCGGCAGGGCTCGATGGTCTTCTGGATGAGTTCGTCAACCAGCGCCTCGAACTTGGCGCGGGTCAGCTTCATCGTCAGATGCTTCGGCCCGGTCTGGTCGGCCGTAATGAAGGGCAGGTTGATCTCGGTCTGCGTCGTCGACGACAATTCGATCTTGGCCTTCTCAGCGGCTTCCTTCAGGCGCTGCAAGGCAAGCTTGTCGTTGCGCAGGTTGATGCCCTGCTCCTTCTGGAATTCGTCGGCGAGATAGCTGACGAGCCGCATGTCGAAGTCTTCGCCGCCGAGGAAGGTGTCGCCGTTGGTCGACTTCACCTCGAACACGCCGTCACCGATCTCGAGAATGGAGATATCGAAGGTGCCGCCGCCGAGGTCGTACACGGCGATCGTGCCGGACTTGGTTTTGTCGAGACCGTAAGCGAGCGCGGCCGCGGTCGGCTCGTTGATGATGCGCAGCACTTCAAGGCCCGCAATCTTGCCGGCGTCCTTGGTGGCCTGGCGTTGCGCGTCGTTGAAGTAGGCGGGAACCGTGATGACGGCCTGATCGACCTTCTGGCCGAGATGCGCTTCCGCGGTCTCCTTCATCTTCTGCAGGATGAAGGCGGAGACCTGGGAGGGCGAATAGGTCTTGCCGTCGGCCTCGACCCAGGCGTCGCCGTTCGATGCCTTGACGATCTTGTAGGGGACAAGCTTCTTGTCCTTCTCGACCATCGGGTCGTCATAGCGGCGGCCGATGAGGCGCTTCACCGCAAAGAATGTCCGTTCAGGATTGGTCACCGCCTGGCGCTTGGCCGGCTGACCGACGAGGCGCTCGCCATCATCGGTGAGGGCGACGATCGACGGCGTCGTCCGCATGCCCTCGGAATTCTCGATGACCTTCGCGTTCTTGCCATCCATTACAGCAACGCACGAATTCGTGGTGCCGAGGTCGATCCCTATGACCTTTCCCATGGTTCTGATTTCCTTCTCTTCTCTAAGGCAGGTTGGCTGGGCCCTGGCGGCGCACCGAACCGAACCCCCACACGTTCAAATGCTCGCGATATTGCGACGATGAGGCTCATATAGGAGGGGGGGTAAGGCCTGCAAGGACTGGACGCAACCTTGAGACCTGAAAAGACTGACGTTTGAAAGATTGTGTCAGCCCGGGCCGGGATCGGCTTGGGCCCGGCTTGGTCCTTGGGCCGACATTAACGAATGCGCAAGAAAGCTGCGACATTGCACCCTGCGCCATCAGGCGGCATGAAGCCGCCCGCCCCTGTCGTCGGGCCATCAAAACCGCTAAAAGCGGGCCAACTGAACGAGGCCCGACAGCTTGCGGCCCGCGCCGGCCGCCCATCGAACGGCTTCAATGCCAAACCCGGTAGATCCTTGACATGAACCCCATTCGCCTCCTCGCCGCGGTCGCCCTGTTCATTGCCGCCGCATTTCCCGCCTTTGCCGCGGACGTGGTCTTTCCGCCGGGCGCCCGGGTCGGGATGAAGCCGCTGGTGGGGCTCAATCGCGCGAAAACCTTCACCGGCTTCGAGACCGAGGACCAGGGTGTCAAGGTGCTGGTGACCGACCTGCCGGCGGAGGCCTATGGCGAGGTCGCCAATGCCTTCAAGGCGAACCCGGGCGGCGCCGGCGGGATCAAGCCGGAGAGCATCGAGACCGCGGCCGGCCTTGCCTATTACACGGTCGAGAATGCCAAGGATGGCGCCGGCGGCGTGCGGCGCTATTCGATGATCCTGCCCGGCCCGACCTTCTCCGGCTACATCGCCATGCAGGTCCCGGAGAATGCCGCCAGGATCTATACCGACGACGCCGTCCGCCAGATGTTTTCGACGGCAGCGATCCGGGATCAGGTTCCGGTCGACGAGCAGCTCGGGCTGATGCCGTTCAAGATAACCGAACTGGCGAACTTCAAGAACGTCCGCACGCTGGCGCCCGGCGCCGCGCTGATTGTCGCCGATGGCGACGAGAAGAGCGGGTTCGAGGTGGCGCCCTTCATGATCATCGGCATCATCGGCTCGACCGCGGCCTCTCCCGATGATCGCGGCCGTTTTGCCCAGCAGATCGCGACCACGATCCCCGGCGTGCGCGACGGACGGATCACGATGTCGGAGCCGATCCGCATCGATGGCCAGCCCGGCTACGAGACACGGATCGATGCGGTCAGCGGCAAGGACAACACGCCCGTTACCATCGTGCAGTGGCTGCGGTTCGGTGCGCAGACCTCGCTGCGCATCATCGGCTCCTCGCCGCGCGATCAATGGTCGACCGCATTCCCGCGCTTCCGCAGCGTGCGCGACGGAATTCAGCCGCGATAACATCGATCTCTGCCGGCCTCTGTCGAGGCCGGCATCAACGGCGTTGCATCAGCCGATGCGTTGAGCAGATTCAGTTTTGCTGTGCGGCCGAAGCCGGCGCGGTCTTTGCGCCACCCTTGGAGACACCGACGAGCGCCGGACGCAGCACGCGATCGCCGATCGTGTAGCCGGCCTGTACCACCTGCACCACCGTGCCTGAGGGCACGGAGGGATCGGGAACCTCGTACATCGCCTGCTGGAAGTTCGGATCGAACTTCTCGCCGGTAGGATCGAATTTCTTGACGCCGTTCTTCTCCAGCGTGGCGTGCAGCGAACGCTCGGTCAATTCGACGCCCTCGATCAGGGCCTTCAGCCCAGGGTCGGCGGCCGCCTTGGCCTCCGCCGGGACAGCATCGAGGGCACGCTGCAGATTGTCGGCGATGTCGAGGATGTCGCGGGCAAAGCCGGTGATGCCGTAGGCGCGCGCGTCCGCGATCTCGCGGCTGGTGCGCTTGCGCAGGTTTTCCATCTCGGCCAGCGTGCGCAGCGTCCGATCGCGCGCTTCGTTCAGCTCCTTGGTCAGGGCCTCCGCCGATCCCTGCTCGGGATCGTCGGGCATGACGTAGGGCTTCGAGACCACGGGCTCGCCGGTCTGCGCCGGGTTCTCGGCGTTGTCGTTCGGCCGGTTCGGATCGGTCATGGCTTGCCTTTTCGAAAAATCGCGTCTGGTCAACATGTAAGGGATTGGCTGGCCGGGATATCGTGCTTTGGGCAACGAAAATCAAGCGCAACCAGCCCGGTTTCGAGGATTCGAGCATGATCCGGAAAAGTGGAAACCGGTTTTCCCTCGCGACAAACGCGAAGCGTTTGCGCGGAGATCATGCTCAAACAAAGAGATGAGATCATGATCTAACCGCCCAGGATCCTACTGACGAGGCGCGCGGCATAGTCCACGGTCGGGATCACCCGCGCATAATTCAACCGGGTCGGCCCGATCACGCCGAGCACGCCCACGATACGGCCCGCGCCGTCGCTATAGGGCGCAACGATGGTCGAGGACCCCGACAGCGAGAACAATTTATTCTCCGACCCGATGAAGATCCGCACGCCATCGGCGCTTTCCGCGCGCCCCAGAAGGTCGATCACGCCGCGCTTGGTCTCGAGATCGTCGAACAGCGACTTGATGCGCTCGAGATCCTCGAGCGCATGCAAATCCTCCAAGAGATTGGCGTGCCCACGCACGATGAGATGCCGGTCTTCATTGTCGCCACCGGACCAGCTTGCGAGCCCTGCCGAGATCACTTTCTGCGTCAGTTGATCGAGGTCCGCACGACTTTGTGCCAGCGCGGTCTCGAGCTCAAGCCGCGCTTCGGCGAGCGTACGCCCGAGGATGCGCGCATTGAGGAAGTTGGTGGCCTCGATCAGCGCCGAGGATGGAACACCCGGCGGCAAGCCCAGCACCCGGTTCTCGACCTGCCCGTCTTCGCCGACCAACACCACCAACGCACGTTCCGGCTCGAGCCGCACGAACTCGATATGCTTCAGCCGCGCGTTGGACTTCGGCGTCAGCACCACGGCGGCGGCGCGGGTGAGGCCGGATAGCCGGATCAGAGCCTCGTCGAGCGCTGCCTCCACCGACTGCGCGCGGCCGACGGTAGCCAATTGGCTTTGGATCGATTGCCGTTCCGCCTCGGTGAGGTGGCCGACCTGCATCAGCGCATCGACGAAAAAGCGCAGGCCCAATTCGGTCGGCAGCCGGCCGGCGGAGGTATGCGGCGCGTAGATCAGGCCGAGCTGCTCGAGATCGGACATCACATTGCGCACCGAAGCCGGCGACAGCGGCAGCGCGATCAGGCGCGAGATGTTGCGCGAGCCGACCGGCTCGCCGGTCGCCAGATAACTTTCGACGATTTGACGGAAAATGTCGCGCGAACGCTCGTTGAGCTGGGCAAGCCCGGCGTGCGGCGTGATCAAACCGACCGGTTCGTGTTGAGCCACAATAACTCCAACTCCCTCACAACTGCCTCTAATTTGACCATCCACACGCCCGCTGACAAGCGTGCATTACCGCCCGGGAGCCGGCCAAAAAGCTTGCCGCTACGCCTGCCCGCTCCTACAAGCACCGCCAGCCATATCGCTTGAATTCCCGGAGGATTCCCATGCGGCCAAGCCGCCGTGCACCCGACGAACTGCGCCCCGTCTCACTGGAACGCGGCGTGGTCAAATATGCCGAGGGTTCCTGCATGGTGAAATTCGGCGACACCCATGTGCTGGTCACTGCGACCCTGGAAGACCGTCTGCCCCCGTGGCTGAAGGGCCAGGGCCGCGGCTGGGTGACCGCCGAATACGGCATGCTGCCCCGTGCGACGCTGGAACGTACCCGGCGCGAGGCCTCCGCCGGCAAGCAGGGCGGCCGCACCATCGAGATCCAGCGCCTGATCGGCCGCTCGCTCCGCGCCACGGTCGACCTGGAAGCGCTGGGCGAACGCCAGATCACTGTTGATTGCGACGTGTTGCAGGCCGACGGCGGCACGCGCACCGCCTCGATCACCGGCGCCTGGGTCGCGCTCGCCGACTGCATCAACTGGATGAAGGCCCGCAACATGCTGAAAACCAACGTGTTGCGCGACAACGTCGCGGCCATCTCCTGCGGCATCTATAACGGCACGCCGGTGCTCGACCTCGACTATGCCGAGGATTCGGAAGCCGAGACCGACGCCAATTTCGTGATGACCGGCGACGGCCGCATCATCGAGGTGCAGGGCACCGCGGAAAAGACGCCGTTCTCGCAGGACGAGTTCCTGGCCCTAATGGGGCTGGCGCGCAAGGGTGTGGCGCGGCTGGTCGACTTGCAGAAAATGGCGGTGTCGTAGTCAATAGGCCATGCACCGTCGAATCACTGGAAAGCTCGTGATCGCGACCCACAATCCCGGCAAGCTTGCCGAGATGCGCGAATTGCTGGCACCGCATGGCGTGGAGGCGATCTCGGCGGGCGATCTCGGTCTTGGCGAGCCCGAGGAGACCGGCGACAGTTTTCGCGCCAATGCCGCGATCAAGGCGATCGCCGCAGCCAAGGCCGCCGATCTTCCGGCATTTGCCGATGATTCCGGGCTGGCGGTCGATGCGCTGGACGGCGCCCCCGGCATCTATTCGGCGCGCTGGGCCGGCGAAAACAAGGATTTCACCGCCGCGATGACGCGGATCGAACGCCTGTTGCAGGAACGCGACGCGACCGCGCCCGACCGCCGAAGCGCGCATTTCGTCTCCGCGCTCTGCGTCGCCTGGCCGGACGGACATCTCGAAGAGGTCGAGGCGCGCGCCGATGGAACCTTGGTGTGGCCGCCGCGCGGCACCGCCGGTTTCGGCTACGACCCCATGTTCCTGCCGGATGGCCATACCCGCACCTTCGGCGAGATGACGAGCGTCGAGAAGCACGGGCTGCCACCGCTCGGGCTCGGCCTGTCGCACCGGGCCCGCGCCTTCGTCAAATTGGCGGAGATATGCCTTGACTGACCGGGACCAGGCAGCCTTCGGCGTCTACGTGCACTGGCCGTTCTGCCTGTCGAAATGCCCGTATTGTGATTTCAACAGCCATGTCAGGCATACGCAGATCGATGAGGCGCGCTTTGCCCGCGCCTTCGCGCGCGAGATCGAGACGACTGCGGCGCGCGTCCCCGGCCGTGAAGTGTCTTCGATCTTCCTCGGCGGTGGGACGCCGTCATTGATGCAGCCGCAGACGGTCGGCGCGATCCTGGATGCGATCGGCAAATATTGGCGCGTCGCGTCCGATGTCGAGGTGACGCTGGAAGCCAACCCGACGAGCGTCGAAGCGACGAGGTTTCGCGGCTACCGTGCCGCCGGCGTCAACCGCGTGTCGCTCGGCGTGCAAGCGCTCGACGACGCTTCGCTGAAGGCGCTGGGGCGGCTGCACACCGCGCGCGAAGCGCTCGATGCGGTCGCCGTCGCGCGCCAGTCTTTCGATCGCTATTCCTTCGACCTGATCTACGCCCGGCCCGATCAGACCCCTGCGATGTGGGCCGACGAGCTGAGGCATGCGATCGCGGAAGCTGCCGAGCATCTCTCGCTCTATCAGCTCACGATCGAGGAAGGCACGCCATTCTTCGGCCTGCATGCCGCGGGCAAATTGCAGACGCCGGACGAGGCCGTCGCACGCGCGCTTTACGACGTGACGCAAGAAGTCTGTGTGCAAGCAGGCCTGCCGGCCTACGAGATTTCCAATCACGCCCGCCCCGGCGCGGAGTGCCGGCACAACCTCGTCTATTGGCGTGGCGACGAATATGCCGGCATCGGCCCGGGCGCGCATGGCCGCCTCGACATCAACGGCCGACGTCACGCCACCGCAACGGAGAAGCGGCCGGAAGCCTGGGTGATGCGGGTCGAAACCAATGGCAGCGGCGTCGTCACCGACGAGGTGCTCAACAGCGAAGAGCGCGCCGACGAATTCCTGCTGATGGGGCTCCGTCTCGCCGAAGGCATCGACCCCGAGCGCTATGCGTCGCTTTCCGGCCGCGTACTCGACCCGCGCCGCATCGCGTTGCTGCGCGAAGAGGGCGCTATCATCGTCGACACCGACGGACGGCTGCGCGTGACCAAGTCGGGTTTCCCCGTGCTGGATGCCGTGGTGGCGGATTTAGCCGCATAGTGACGTGCAGTTCGTAGCTCGGATGGAGCGCAGCGCAATCCGGGGTGTCTGCATTTAGAGCGTTTTCGAGCGAAGTGGACACCGGTTCGCGTGAAGAAAACGCGTCAAAATAAGAATCTAGAGCTTCGGTTCTGATTCGATCAGAACCAAAAATGCTCTAGCTCACGACAGAATCCCGGGTTGCGCTGCGCTTCACCCGGGCTACGGCTGCTTCTTCAGGCCCCGAAACTCTTCGGTGACCCCGCGACCGCTTGCGTGCCGCCGCTGGCGACTTTCATCACCGCAAGTCCGCGCTCGTTGGTGCCGTCGGCGCGGAAACGGAACAGGCCGTCAATACCGGCAAAGCCGGAGGGATTGGTCAGCGTTTCCTGCTGGAAGCGCTGAGCGCCTTGCGTTCGCGCCAGTGCGGCCACCAGCGCAACGGCATCATAGGCGAGCGTCGCGGTGCGCACGGGTTCGGAGCCGTATTTGCTGCGGTAACGACCGGCGAAGGCGCGGAAGCCGGACGGATCCGGCGCGGCAAACAGGCCGCCCTGCAGCGCCTGGCTTGCGAACACGCGCGGATTGTCCCACAGGCCTGTCCCCAAGAGCTGGATGTTGCGCAGATTGGCGCCGGCTGCGGTCAGCGCGTCTGCCGTCGCCACCACCGAATCACCGTCATCGGCGAGCAACAGCGCGTCGGCCTGCGCGAGCGACTGCGCCACTGTACGTGCCGGCGTGGCGCGATCGGCGCCGTATTTTTCGAATGCGACGACGCGGCCCTTGCGACCGGCCACCTGCTTGAACGCCGCCTCGACCACATTGCCATAGGCATTGTCGGGCACCAGCGCGGCAAAGGAGCGCTTTCCGATACTCGCGGAATATTCGACGATCCGGTTGATGTCGGACTCCGGCAGGAAACTCAGGAGATAGACGCCGCGTCCCGCCACGCTCGAATCCGTCGAGAACGCGATTACTGAGATACCGCGCCCGCGCGCCACCTGGGCGACGGCCGGCACCGACTGGGCGAACAGCGGGCCCAGGATGATCTCCGCGCCCTCGCCGATCGCCTGCTGCGCGCCCTGGGAGGCGCCTTGCGGACTGCCGCCGTCGTCCTTGATCAGGAGCTGGATATTCGGGTTCTGGAATTCCGCCAGCGCCAATTCGGCGGCGTTCTTCATCGACTGCCCGGCGAGGCCGGCATTGCCGGCCGCCGAGAGCGGCAGGATCAGCCCCACTTTGACCTGCCCGTTGCCGATCGCCTGCGGCTGCTGTTGCGGGCCGGCGGGCGCTTCCGGCTGCGACGGGCTCGACGGACTGGTAAACTGGCTAAGGGTCTGCTGCACCCCCGAGCAGGCGGCCAGCAAGGGAGCACCCAGCATCAGGCCAAGTGCTGTCCGGCGGGTCGCGGCGGAACCTTGCAGACCCGAGGATTTTGGTTTGCGACTATGCGGGCCCACCATCTCGTCTCTTCTCTTGACCAGCCGTGCTCGGGCCGGGATTCCAACTGCCGAACAAATGGGGGATGGAATCAGGCATATTGTCGGCGAATAGTTAACCAAAACAACGGGATTATCCCCATGGCGAATTGCCGGCTGTGGACCGTGAACCCCTCACCAAATGCGCAGCACAGCCGCCCTCACTCTGCAAGACGCAAGCACGTTATGGCGCCGGCGCTCCCCCACTCTTCGTTCGAGCATGATCTTTCGGAAAACCGGTGTCCACTTTTCCGGATCATGCTCTAGATTGGCATTATGCGCGCAAAAGCCAGCTCAAGATACGGTGCTGACGCCGGGATGGACGTCCCCAACAGGACATTTTCCATCGGCGGTCATGTGCTGACTGCGCCAAAGCCGGTTCCCGGCCTCCATCTGGTCGCAACACCAATCGGAAATCTCGCCGATATCACCCTGCGCGCGCTGGAGACGCTCGCCGGCGTCGACCTGATCGCCTGCGAGGACACCCGCATCACCCGCCGTTTGACCGAGCGTTACACGATTACGGCCGAGCTGACCCCCTACCATGAGCACAATGCGGCCCAGGCCCGGCCAAGAATCCTGCAGAGGCTGGCCGAGGGCGCCGCGATCGCGCTGGTCTCCGACGCCGGCACGCCGCTGATTTCCGATCCCGGCTTCAAACTGGTGCGCGAGGCCTGCGCCGCCGGGCATCACGTGATCGCGGTGCCCGGGGCGTCATCGGTGCTGACGGCGCTCTCGGTCGCGGCGCTGCCGACCGACCGCTTTTTCTTCGAGGGTTTTTTGCCTACGAAGGAACAGGCCCGGCGCACGCGCCTCGTAGAGCTCGCCAGGATCGATGCAACGCTGGTGCTGTTCGAATCCGGCAGCCGCGTGCAGGAGACGCTGGCCGACCTCGCCGCGATCATGGGCGGACGCGATGCCGCGATCTGCCGCGAACTGACGAAGCTGCACGAAGAGATCAGGCGCGCCCCGATCGCCGAACTGGCGGCAGGAAAAGATGAGCTGGAGACGCGCGGCGAATTCGTGCTGGTGATCGGTCCGCCGCCGGCGGATGCGCAGACGATGGGGCAGGATCAGCTCGACGAACTGCTGCGCACCTCGCTCCTGCGCGACAGCGTCAAGGATGCGGTTGCGCATGCAGTCGAGCTTTCCGGCCGGCCGCGCCGCGAGGTCTATGCCCGCGCGCTCGAACTCGCAAAAGAACGGCGGGGCGACGATGGCGAAGAGTGATGACGTGCCGCCGGACGCAATCGCAAAGCTCGCTTCGCCCGAACGGGTCGCTGCGTTCCGCACCGGGCTGTCGGCGGAAAGCCGCGCTGCGGCCTATCTGATGGCCAAGGGTTATCGCGTCCTCGCCAAGCGTTTCCGCACGCCCTATGGCGAGATCGACCTGGTGGTGCGCAAGCGCAACCTGCTCGCCTTCGTCGAGGTCAAGGCCCGCGCCAGCTTTGATGAGGCCGCCTATGCCGTCACGCCGCGCCAGCAGCAGCGCATCATTGCGGCCGCCCAGGCCTGGCTGATGACGCATCCCGAACATGCGGAATTCGACATGCGTTTCGACGCCATGCTGATTGCGCCCAAGCGTTTGCCGCGCCATCTGTTGGCGGCGTTCGACGCCAGCGCATGACTTCCTCGAGAGACCGGACCCAAAGCCCATGAAATTGAACGTCGCCGTCCAGATGGATCCCATTGAGCGCATCAACATTCGCGGCGATTCGACGTTCGCGCTGCTGCTCGAAGCGCAGAAGCGCGGCCACGGCATTTCCTATTACATACCGGACAAGCTCTCGCTGCGCGGCGATGAGCTGGTGGCGCCGGTGCAGATTCTTTCCGTGCGCGACGAGGTCGGCGATCACTTCACGCTTGGCGAGCCCAAGCGCGAGCCGCTGACCAATTTCGACGTGATCCTGCTGCGGCAGGATCCGCCGTTCGATCTCGCCTACATCACCTCTACGCATTTCCTCGAGCGTATCTACCCGAAGACCCTGGTCGTCAACAATCCCGCCAGCGTCCGTAATGCGCCGGAAAAGCTGTTCGTGATGAATTTTCCGCAGTTGATGCCGCCGACCTTGATCTCGCGCGACCTCGACGAGATCAACGCGTTCCGCGACGAGCATGGCGCCGTCGTCATGAAACCGTTGCACGGCCATGGCGGCGCCGCGGTGTTCCGCGTGATGCCGCAGGACATGAATTTCGGTTCGCTGTTCGACATGTTTACGGTGACGTTCAAGGAGCCATGGGTGATCCAGCGCTTCCTTCCCGAGGTCAAGCATGGCGACAAGCGCATCATTCTGGTCGATGGCGAATTCGCCGGCGCCGTCAACCGCGTGCCTGCGGCGGACGACCTGCGCTCCAACATGGTGCGTGGCGGCGCGGCGCAGTCGACCGAGCTGTCCGACCGCGAGCGCGAGATCTGCACAACCCTCGGCCCGGCCTTGCGCGAGATCGGCCTGTTGTTCGTCGGCATCGACGTGATCGACGGCTACCTCACCGAGATCAACGTCACCTCGCCGACCGGCATCCGCGCCATCGCGCGGCTCGGCGGCCCGGACGTGGCGGCCATGATCTGGGACGTCATCGAGGCGAAGCGCGCAAAATCTTAGGGCGCGTCTGCCTTTCTTCCGCTCTGAGACCTCTTGTCAGCTTGCGACGGCGAGCGCAGCATGGCCTTGCTCGCCTTCAGGTCGTGGGGCAGGACCTGCTCGCGGGCGGCAACGCGATGATTGCCAAAATATAACTCGATAAAAATCGTGGAGGAAAAGCATGACAATCAACGTCTCGCGAAGGTCCCTGCTCGCGCTCGGCGCCGGCCTTGGTGCAAGCACGCTGCTCGGGGGCAGCGCGCTGGCACGCGCGCCGAAGCTCGGCACGCAAACGCCGTATTGGCACCGCTTCATTCTAGGCGATGCCGAAGTCACCGTCGTCTCCGACGGCCCGCTGCCGCTTGGCGATCCCTCCGGCACCTTCACCGGCGTGCCGAAGGAAGAAGTGAAGAAGATGCTGTCGGACAACTTCCTGTCGCCCGACAATGTGGTGCTGGAGCAGAATTCGCCGATCGTGAACACCGGCGACAAGCTGATCCTGTTCGACACCGGCATGGGCACTTCGAAAGCGTTCGGTCCGACCACCGGCCGCCAGCAGAAGAGCATGGCGGAAGCCGGCATCAAGCCGGAGGACATCGACGCCGTCGTCTGCTCGCATGCGCATATCGACCACATCGGCGGCATCGTCGGTGCCAACGACAAGCCGCTGTTCCCGAACGCGCAGGTCTATATCGCCCAGAGCGATTTCGATTACTGGACCGATGAAGGCAAGATGGGCAGCCCGCTGAAGGACTTCGTCGTTCACGCGCGCAAGAATCTGCTGCCAGTCCGGGACCGGCTGGTGTTCTTCAAGGACGGCCAGGAATTCCTGCCCGGCGTGCAGGCGATCGCGGCGCCCGGCCACACCATCGGCCACCACATCTTTATGGTGACCTCGGCCGGCAAATCCTTCGCCTTCCTCGGCGACCTCTCGCACCACGCCGTGCTGCTGCTCGAGCGGCCGCGGATGGAATTCTCCTACGATACCGACCCGAAACAGGCGGCGGCCTCGCGGGTGAGGCTGCTGGAGATGCTGGCGGCCAACAAGACCCCCGTGATGTCCTACCACTTCGCCTGGCCCGGCTACGGCCATGTCGCCAAGGTCGGCGACGGCTTCCACTATTATCCCGAACCGATGCAGATGACGCTGTAAGCTGCGTGGGCTCCGGGACAGCGGAAAAGCGGCCCCGGAGCCCACGTTCCCGTAATGTTCTTGCGCTTGGCGTTGCCTTCGGCTACCCTCGATTGTGGCAAGGGGGCAGCATGGTTCAACGCGTTTCCACCGTCGCTTTCGAGGGGATCGAGGCTCGTGCGGTCGACGTGCAGGTGCAGGTCGCGCCGGGACTACCGGCTTTTGCGATCGTAGGCCTGCCGGACAAGGCGGTCTCCGAGGCGCGGGAGCGGGTTCGCTCGGCGCTGATCGCCTCCGGCCTCGCCCTTCCGGCGCGCCGGATCATCGTCAATCTGGCGCCGGCCGACCTGCCAAAGGAAGGCAGCCATTACGACCTGCCGATCGCACTCGGGCTGATGGCGGCGATCGGGGCCATCCCGCCGGATGCGCTCAACGGCTTCACAGTGCTGGGCGAACTCGGGCTGGACGGCTCGATCGCTCCGGTTGCGGGCGTCTTGCCGGCGGCGATCGGCGCCAATTCGCGCGACGAGGGGCTGATCTGCCCCGCGGCCTGCGGCTCCGAAGCGGCGTGGGCGAGCCCGGACATCCAGATCATCGCAGCACACTCGCTGATCCAGATCGCCAATCACTTCAAGGGCACGCAGGTGCTGTCGCGCCCACAGCCGAAGGTGCATGAGCAGAAGGAGACGCTGCTCGACCTGCGCGACATCAAGGGCCAGGAAAGCGCCAAGCGGGCGCTCGAGATCGCAGCGGCCGGCGGGCATCATTTGTTGATGATGGGCTCGCCCGGCGCCGGCAAATCGATGCTGGCGGCGCGGCTGCCCTCGATCCTGCCGCCGCTGTCGCCGTCGGAACTTTTGGAAGTGTCGATGATCGCGTCGGTGGCCGGCGAGATCCGCGACGGCGCCTTGACCGCGCGGCGGCCCTTCCGCAGCCCGCATCATTCCGCCAGCATGGCTGCGCTCACCGGCGGCGGCATGCGCGCCAGGCCCGGCGAAATCTCGCTGGCGCATCAGGGCGTGCTGTTCCTCGACGAACTGCCGGAATTCGATCCACGCGTGCTGGATTCGCTGCGCCAGCCGCTGGAGACGGGCGAGGTTTCGGTTTCGCGTGCCAATCACCGCGTCACCTATCCGGCGCGCTTCATGCTGGTGGCGGCGATGAACCCGTGCCGCTGCGGTCATGCCTATGAGCCCGGCTATGCCTGCAAGCGCGGACCCATCGACCGCTGCACCGCCGATTACCAGATGCGCATCTCAGGCCCGCTGATGGACCGCATCGATCTGCGGATCGAGGTGCCGGCGGTGACCGCCGCCGACCTGATCCTGCCGCCGCCTGCCGAAGGATCGGCGGAAGTGGCGGCGCGGGTCGCTGCGGCGCGCGACGTCCAGCTTGCGCGCTATGCCGCCGCCGGCATGCCGAACGTCCGCACCAATGCGGAAGCGCCGGCATCGCTGCTTGAGACCATCGCCCAGCCGGACGCGCAGGGGCAGAAGCTGTTGCGCGATGCCGCCGAGACCATGCGCCTCACCGCGCGCGGCTATCACCGCGTGCTGCGCGTCGCGCGCACGCTCGCCGATCTCGACGGCACGGAGAAGATCGGACGATTGCATCTCGCGGAGGCCCTGTCCTACCGCGCGCTCGCCGACGACATCAGGCGCGCGGCGTAAAGCGTCCAGCAGCGTCGCGTCAACGCGACGGTAACCAGTTCTCTTTACACTCCGCCAACCATAGGCCTGCGCAATCGTAGCCAGCTTTGGTTGAGTGAGTGGTGTCATGTTGCGTTTGAAGATTCTGGCCTCGGCCGTGCCGCTGGCCGTGTTCGCGCTCGTTGCCCGCGGTGAATTCCTGCCGGGCCCACACCCCTGCATCGAGGCTGGCGGCGCCACCGTCCAGATCGCATCGATCCCCTGGCTCGCCCAGCTCCATGTCAGCTTCACGGACGACCCGGCTGCCGCCACGGTGCGGGTCCAGGTCTCCGACAGCGCGGAGGCCGCCGATTTCGCTGTTATCGATGATATCGACGACGACGCCGAGCCGGGCGCCTGCGAGAGCAACGGCGTGCCGCAACTGGTCGCGATCTCGGCCAATCCCGCCGCAACCGACCCCGTGATCTATCTTTCGCAGGATGGCCCGGCCGATTACCGGATCTTCGTCCATTCGAAGAGCTTCTCCGCGCGCGATGCCGCGGCGCTGATCGTCGGCGCGCATGGCGGGCACCGCCATCTGCAGGCGGCTTCGCTGTAGCAACGATCGTTAACGCTTTATCAACCCTGTTCGCATCGCGGGCCGGAACCCGACGCTGTCTCAAGCACTTTGCAAGGTCGCCGACGCATCGTCGACCCAACATGCAAGGGCGGCTCAAGCCGCCAGCCTTCAGCAGGTGATCAGGGGATCGGCGATGACGTGGACCTATCGACTGAGGCTCCGCTTGCTTCGGTTCGGGCGGCGTCACCCCTGGATCGTCTTCATCCTCCGCGCCTTCATCGTCTTCGCCGCAGCCTTCGCCGGCGGTTATGCGTTCCTCGTTGGCGCCGTTTCGGACCGTGATCCGCGTACCATTGCCGTGGCTGTCAGTCTGCTGTTCGCACTCACCTGCGTGGCGCTGGTCGTGCTGAATGTCCGACTGCGGCTGATGCGCGGAAAGCTGCGCATGATCGCAGAGCACAACGAGGCGCTCGCCGACCGCAACTGGGAACTGCAGGAAGCCGAGCAACGCGCGCGTAGCCTGTTTGAGTCGCAGAGCGACCTGATCGTCCTGCGTGACAGCGATGGCATGATCACCTTCGTCAACGACGCGTATTGCGACCTCGCGGGAAAGCCGCGCGGCGAACTGATCGGCAGCCATTTCGCCTTCGAGGTGCTGGAACAGGGCGACACCGCGCTGGAGCCAAGCAGCACCCGCACCTACGACCAGAAGATCGCAGGCCCCTTCGGGCCGCGCTGGATCGCCTGGCGCGAGGGCCTCGTCCGCACCGACGCTGGGAGGCCTGCGGAGATGCAAAGCGTCGGGCGTGACGTGACCGACCGCACCGAAAGCGAGCGCGTGCTTGCCGAGGCGCGCGATCAGGCCGATGCGGCCAACCGCGCCAAGTCGCGCTTCCTCGCAATGGCGAGCCACGAGATCCGCACCCCGCTGAACGGCATCATCGGCATGAGCGGACTCTTGATGGATACGCCGCTGACGCCGGAGCAGATGACCTACGCCAAGGCGGTGAAGACCTCCGGCGACGCGCTGCTGTCGCTGATCGAAGAGCTCCTCGACTATTCCAAGATCGAGGCCGGCAAGATCGATCTCGAGCAGCGCCCGTTCGCGCTCTCGAAACTGATCGAGGACATCACCGAATTGCTGGCACCGAGGGCGGAGGCAAAGGGAATCGAGATCGCCGCCTATATCGATGAGCGGTTGCCGATGGATGTGGTCGGAGACGCCGCCCGGCTGCGCCAGGTGCTGCTCAACCTCGCCGGCAACGCGATCAAATTCACCGCAACCGGCGGCGTCGCCCTGGTGGTCGAGCCCGGCATCCGGCCGAATGAAATCAGCTTCCTGGTCCGCGACACCGGCATCGGCATTGCGCCGGAGGCGCAGCAGCGCATCTTCCGCGAGTTTGAGCAGGCCGACGAAGGCATTGCGCGCAGCTATGGCGGCACCGGGCTGGGCCTCAGCATCAGCGACCGCATCATCAAGCGCATGGGCGGCCGCATCGCACTCGCAAGCACGCCGGGCGCGGGCTCGACCTTCGAACTATCGATCCCGCTCGCGGCTTCCGACAGCAACGGACCGCCGATGTTCAGCCCGCCCGACCTTGCGGGCCAGTCGATCATGCTGGTCGCGCCGCAAGGCATCGAGGCCTCGCTGATCTCGCGCCGCTTGCAGCGCTGGGGTGCACAGACCTGCATGGTGTCGGATGCCATGGTGGCGGAGGCCTTGTTGCCCGAGCGTTCATGGCATGCCGTGCTGATCGACCACGCGCTGGGAGCGGCCGAGATCGGCCACCTCGGGGAAGCGGCGCGGATGCATGCGACGCAGCGGATCGTGATGTTCACGCCGGCAACCCGGCAGGAACTGCAGCCGTCCGCCGACTCGCCGTTCACCGGCTATCTGGTCAAGCCACTGCGCGCCGTCTCGCTCGCCGCTCGTCTGACCGCCACGCCCGAGATCGCTTCCCCAAGCGTCGCCGCAGAGCTCGTCGTCGAGCCAATCGAGGCTGGCTCGGCACCGGCCTCCCTGTCCGACAAGGGGCTGTCGATCTTGGTCGCCGAGGACAATGAGATCAACGCGCTCCTGATGCGCTCGCTGCTGACGCGCCTCGGCCACAAGGTAGTGATCACCACCAACGGCGAAGAGGCGCTTCAATCCTGGTTGTCGGCGAAATCAACGGGCGCGCCATACGACCTCGTGCTGATGGACGTCCAGATGCCGCAGCTCAACGGCATCGAGACCACCAAACGCATCCGGCAATCGGAAGCCGACCAGCCCGGCCGACCAACGCCAATTCTCGCGCTGACGGCCAACACCTTAGCGGAAGATCGCTCCGCCTGCTTCGAAGCGGGGATGGACGGCTTTCTGATCAAGCCGCTCGATCGCGAGAAGCTCGAGGAGGCGCTGAGAGGACTGGCAGCGGCGCGGCATCTGGCTGCGTAGCCTCCGCTGCCTCCGCCGTCATTGCGAGCGCAGCGAAGCAATCCATGCCTCCGCATGTGAGGCGCGATGGATTGCTTCGCTGCGCTCGCAATGACGATGCCGGGCGACAGCAGCTACAGCCGCCGCAGCGCGACGGTCTCCACCACGTGGTCGGCGCCCTTCTTCAGGATCAGCGTGGCGCGCGGACGGGTCGGCAGGATGTTATCCTCGAGATTGGCGCGGTTGGTGCGTTCCCAGATCGCGATCGCGGTGGCGGTCGCCTCTTCGTCCGACAGCACGGCATAGCGGTGGAAATAGGAGCGGGGATCGTGGAACGCGGTATCGCGCAGCGCAAGGAAGCGCTTGACGTACCATTCGCGCAACACCGGCTCATCGGCATCGATATAAACCGAGAAATCGAAGAAGTCGGAAACCACCGGCACCGCCTTGCCGTCACGCGGCAAGCGGCTCGTCTGCAGCACATTGACACCCTCGACGATCAGGATGTCGGGACGATCGATCTCGATGAACTGGTTCGGAACGATGTCGTAGGTCAGGTGCGAATAAACCGGCGCGCGCACCGGCCGCCGCCCGGCCTTGATGTCGCTCACGAACGAGAGCAGCAATTGCTGATCGTAGCTTTCCGGAAAGCCCTTCTTCTGCATCAATCCCAGCCGCTCGAGCACGGCGTTGGGATAGAGGAAGCCGTCAGTGGTGACGAGGTCGACCTTGGGCCGCGGCGACCAGCGCGCCAGCAGCGCCTGCAGCACGCGGGCGGTAGTGGACTTTCCCACCGCGACCGAGCCCGCAACGCCGATGATGTAAGGCATCTTGCGGTCCTGGATGCCGAGGAATTGCCGCTGCGCGTAATAGAGCCGCTGCGTGGAGTCGACATAGATCGAGAGCAGCCGCGACAGCGGCAGATAGATGTCCTCGACCTCGTGGATGTCGAGCCGATCGTGCATCGAGCGTAGCCGCTCGAATTCGCCTGGCTCCAGCGTCATCGGCGTGTCGTCGCGCAATTTCGCCCATTGCTCGCGCGAGAAGATCCGGTACGGATTATATTGCTGGTCGGGTGCCTGAATATCCATGGCCGTGCCCTAATCGCGCTTGCGCGCCGCTTTCTCTTCCAACCCGGACATGGATGTGCGCTGCGCCAGCGCCGCCTCGACGTCCTCGAGCTTCACGCCGCGGGCCTTCAACAGCACCAGCAGGTGAAACACCAGATCGGCACTTTCGGCGATGAGATGATCGCGATCGTTCTCGATCGCGGCGATCACGGTCTCGACCGCTTCCTCGCCGAGCTTCTTGGCACAATGCTCGGCGCCTTTGTCGAGCAGCTTCTTCGTATAGGACGCCTCTCCCCCCGACGCCGCGCGGGCATCGATGATGGCGTCCAGATCGTGGACCGTGAAACGCGACATACTTGAGCACCCGGACCGGCGTGAAAGCCGGCAATTTCCCCCGGAGGGGACTTAGCACTTTTGTGACGGCGAGTCCTAGGGATCGAGACGCATGGGCAGCCCTGCACGCACCATGTGCTCCTTGGCCTGGCGGATGGTAAATTCGCCGAAATGGAATATCGAGGCGGCCAGGACGGCGGTAGCGTGCCCTTTGCGGATGCCGTCGACGAGATGATCGAGGTTGCCGACCCCGCCGGACGCGATGACCGGTACGGGGACACTATCGGCAATCGCCTGCGTCAGCTCCAGGTCGAAGCCCTGCCGAGTGCCATCCCGATCCATCGACGTCAGCAGGATCTCGCCGGCGCCGAGCGAGACCACTTCCTGGGCATATTCGATCGCCTCGATGCCGGTGGCCTTGCGGCCGCCATGGGTGAAGATCTCCCAACGGTCCGAGCCGCCCGCGCGGTTGACGCGCTTGGCATCGATCGCGACCACGATGCACTGCTCGCCGAACTTCTCGGCGCCCTCTTTGACGAATTCGCGACGGCTGACCGCTGCGGAATTGATCGACACTTTGTCGGCGCCGGAGCGCAGGAGCGTGCGGATATCGTCGATGGTGCGGACGCCGCCGCCGACGGTCAGCGGCATGAAGCAGGCCTCGGCGGTCCGCCGTACCACGTCCAGCATGGTGCCGCGATTTTCGTGGGTCGCGGTGATGTCGAGGAAGCAGAGCTCGTCGGCGCCGGCGGCGTCATAGGCGATCGCGGCCTCGACGGGATCGCCGGCGTCGCGCAGATCGACAAAATTGACGCCCTTGACCACGCGGCCGTCCTTGACGTCGAGGCAGGGAATGACGCGGACCTTGAACATATCGTCTCCTAAGCCGCGGCGCTGGCGCTGCGGATCAGTTGCAATGCGGCTGCAGGATCAAGCCGGCCATCATAGAGCGCGCGGCCGACGATAGCACCCGCCAACTTCTTCGCGCGTGGCTCCAGCAATGCCTTCACATCATCGATCGAAGCAAAGCCGCCGGAAGCGATGACGGGGATCGAGATGCTCTCGGCGAGAGCGATCGTGGCATCGAGGTTGAGGCCCTTCAAAAGGCCATCGCGGGCGATGTCGGTGAAGATGATTGCGGCAACGCCGGCGTCCTCGAAACGCTGCGCGATCTCGAGCGCCGTCACCTCCGATGTTTCGGCCCAGCCCTGAACCGCGACCTTGCCGTCACGGGCATCGAGCCCGACTGCGACGCTGCCGGGATACTTCTTCGCGGCGCTCTTGACGAGCTCGGGGTCGCGGACCGCCGCGGTGCCGATGATGACGCGCGCCACGCCCTTCTCCAGCCAGGCTTCCACCGTCCTGAGATCGCGGATGCCGCCGCCAAGCTGCACCGGCATCGTGACCGCCTTCAGCATCGCCTCGACGGCCTGCGCATTCATCGGCTTGCCGGCAAAGGCGCCGTCGAGATCGACGACATGCAGATATTCGAATCCCTGAGCAGCGAAGGCGCGCGCCTGCGCCGCCGGATCGAGATTGAACACGGTGGCGCGCGCCATGTCGCCCTGCTCCAGGCGCACGCACTGTCCGTTCTTGAGGTCAATGGCAGGAAAGAGGATCACGGCTTCCACTTCAGGAAATTCGAGATCAGCGCCAGCCCGAAGCGCTGGCTCTTCTCGGGGTGAAACTGCGTACCGATCGCGGTGTCTTTTGCAACGACGGCTGTGACCGGCCCGCCGTAATCGGCGCGCGCCAGCACGTCCTGCTCATTGGCCGCATTGAGGTGATAGGAGTGCACGAAATAAGCGTGGCGGCCGTCCGGCCCAAGGGGCAGGCGCTCCAGCACGGGGTGCTCGCGCAGCACTTCGAGCGTGTTCCAGCCCATGTGCGGGATCTTCAGGTTCTCCTCGCGAGGCTGGATCTTTTCAACGTCGCCGGCAACCCAGTTGAAGCCGTCGGTCGTCACGTGTTCCTTGCCGCGCGTCGCCATCAACTGCATGCCGACACAGATGCCAAAGAACGGCCGCGCCTTGACCCGCACGGCTTCCGTCAACGCCTCGAGCATACCGTCGAGCGCATCGACGCCCCGGCGGCAATCGGCGAAGGCGCCGACGCCCGGCAGCACGATGCGGTCGGCGCGGAACACCGCGTCGGGATCGCGCGTCACCATGATCTTCTGCGGATCTTCCATGCTGCGCGCGGCGCGCTCGAACGCTTTCGCCGCCGAGTGCAGGTTGCCCGAACCGTAATCGATGATGGCAACCGTCATCGCGATCCTCCCGGCTCTGGAAACAACCCGATAATGCCGCCCTGCGGCAGCGGCGGCGGCTTGGAGAACGGCTGGCCCGGATTGTTCCGCGTCGGCGGCGGGCCGCCGCGGTCGACCGACCATTGGTCGTTGACGAGGCCACGATGCGCCGCGGTCCAGCGATCGAAAAAGCGGCGCTCGGCGGATTCCTCGTCATCGGCCACGACGACGTCGAGCTGGCGCCATCTGCCGCGCGACAATGTCCAGCGCTTCAGGCTTGCAGCCTCGAATCCCAAGAGCAGCGCCAGCACGACATCCACGGCAAGGATCGTGCCGCGGCCAATGCCGAGCTTTGCCAAGCCGTAATCGATCGCCGCCATCAGCAAGACCCAGCCGATCAGCGCCAGCCACAGCCGGTGCCAGGCCAGCCAGATCACGCTCGCAATGGCCGCCCAGAAATGAAAGCCGTCGCGCACGAAGGTGAACTTGTCGGTTGCCGCAAGATCGGCATTGTTCCCTACGGGGGCATGCACTGTGTAGACCGGCATCAAAACTCTCCGCCGCGAACTTTTGGTTTGAGCATGATCTCCGCGCAAACGCTTCGCGTTTGTCGCGAGGGAAAGCCAGGACCGAGTTTTCCGGACCATGCCCGGGAAATCAACCGCCGAGCTTGCCCTTGGTGGAGGGCACTTCGCCCGCGGCCTGCGGATCGATCGCGACAGCCGCGCGAAGCGCTCTCGCAAGACCCTTGAAACAAGATTCGGCGATATGATGGCTGTTCTCGCCATATAGGGTCTCGACGTGCAAAGTCACGCCGGCGTTCATCGCAAACGCATTGAACCATTCGCGCACCAGCTCGGTGTCGAACTCCCCGATCTTGTCGCGGGGGAAGGCGACCTTGAACACCAGCACCGGACGGCCCGAAATGTCGATCACCACGCGCGACAGCGTTTCGTCCATCGGCATGTGGATCGAGGCATAGCGGGTGATGCCCGCCATGTTGCCAAGCGCCTGTTTCACGGCCTGTCCGAGCGCAATCCCGACATCCTCAGTGGTGTGGTGGTAATCGACGTGGAGATCGCCCTCGGCCCTGACCGTGATATCGATGCGCGAATGCCGCGCCAGGAGGTCGAGCATATGGTCAAAGAAGCCGATCCCGGTCGAAACCTGGGACACACCGGACCCGTCGAGGTTTACCGCCACCTCGATGTCCGTCTCCTTGGTCTTGCGCTTGATCGTCGCCGTGCGCATGAAAATTGAGCTTTCCCGTGCCGAAAACGGGCGTCTTTTAACAGGCCGATGACCCCTTCGCTACTGCGGGATGACGCAAAAAGCGGCCAAGTTGCGGCCATGGTGACCGAACAGGCTTCAAATCAGCCGATTGTAAGCCACTGGCCGACCGCCTAAATCTGCTCGGACAAAGAGGTACCCCATGCAAGCATCCCAAAACGAGCCGACCGTCTGGCACGGCACCACGATCGTAACCGTCCGCAAGGGCGGCAAGGTGGTGATCGGCGGCGACGGACAGGTCTCGATCGGCCAGACCGTGATCAAGGCCAATGCCAAGAAAGTTCGCAGGATCGGCAAGGGCGACGTGATCGGCGGCTTTGCCGGCGCCACCGCCGATGCCTTCACCCTGTTCGAGCGGCTGGAAAGCAAGCTCGAGCAATACCCGGGGCAACTGACCCGGGCGGCCGTGGAGCTGGCCAAGGACTGGCGCACCGACCGCTATCTGCGGCGGCTGGAGGCGATGATGATCGTCGCCGACAAGGACGTCTCCCTGGTCCTCACCGGAACCGGCGACGTGCTGGAGCCGGAGGCCGGCGTCATGGCGATCGGCTCGGGCGGCAATTACGCATTGGCCGCGGCGCGCGCCCTGATCGACAGCGACAAGGACGCCGAGGCGATCGTGCGCCGCTCGCTCGATATCGCCGCCGACATCTGCGTCTACACCAACCGTAACGTGACGATCGAGACGCTGGGAGGCTGAACCTTGCAGTCTTACACCTTCCGAGAGATGGCGGCGGCCGACCTTGCGCTGATCGAGCGCTGGCTGGCGCTGCCGCATGTCCGGGAATGGTGGGGCGATCCATCCGAGCAATATGCGCTGGTGAGTGGCGATCTCGATGAGCCGGCGATGGACCAGTTCATCGTCTCAGTCGATGGCAGCGATTTCGGCTACATCCAGTGCTACGCGTTGACGGCCTGGAATGAAGGCTTCGGAGCTCATCCCAAAGGCACACGCGGCATCGATCTCTTCATCGGCGAGCCCGACATGATCGGACGCGGGCACGGCTCAGCATTGATCCGCCGCTTCGTCATCGAGCGGTTGGGGCAGGGCGCGCCGCGCATCGTCACCGATCCCGATCCGAACAATGCTCGCGCCGTGCGCGCCTATGAGAAAGCGGGATTTGAGAAAGTCCGCATGATCGACACGCCCGACGGCCCGGCTTTCTTGATGGTCTGTGACGCATGACCGCAGGTTACAAACTCGACATGATTTCCGGCCTGCCGGCAATCTAACCTCAGCTTGCTCTCGCAGCCTTGAACCCCTAGCTAGGTGACATGACCGACTTCTCCCCCCGCGAAATCGTTTCCGAACTCGACCGTTTCATCGTCGGCCAGACCGACGCCAAGCGCGCGGTCTCCATCGCCTTGCGCAACCGCTGGCGGCGGCTGCAGCTTTCCGGTTCCCTGCGCGAGGAAGTGCTGCCGAAGAACATCCTGATGATCGGGCCGACCGGCGTCGGCAAGACCGAAATCGCGCGGCGATTGGCAAAACTCGCCGGCGCGCCCTTCCTCAAGGTCGAAGCCACCAAGTTCACCGAGGTCGGTTATGTCGGCCGCGACGTCGAGCAGATCGTGCGCGATCTCGTCGAGGTCGCGATTGCGCTGATCCGCGAGCGCAAGCGAAAGGACGTTCAGGCGCGGGCGCAACTTGCCGCCGAGGAACGCGTGCTGGATGCACTGGTCGGGCCGGCTTCGAGCCCGGCGACGCGGGAATCCTTCCGCAAGAAATTGCGCGCCGGCGAATTGAACGACAAGGAGATCGAGATCGAGACGCAGTCCTCCGGCGGCTTCCCGATGTTCGAGATCCCGGGCATGCCGGGCGCGCAGATGGGCGCCATTTCAATCGGCGACATCTTCGGCAAGATGGGTGGCCGCACCAAGACCCGGCGTCTGACCGTGGCGGGCTCGCACGAAATCCTCGTCAACGAGGAATCCGACAAGCTGCTCGACACCGATCAATTGGTGCAGGAAGCGATCAACGCGGTCGAGAACAACGGCATCGTGTTTCTCGACGAGATCGACAAGATCTGCGTGCGGGAGAATCGCGCCGGCGGCGACGTCTCGCGCGAGGGCGTGCAGCGCGACCTGCTGCCGCTGATCGAGGGCACCACAGTCTCGACCAAGCATGGCCCGGTGAAGACCGATCACATCCTGTTCATCGCCTCCGGCGCGTTCCATATCGCAAAGCCTTCCGACCTGTTGCCGGAATTGCAGGGCCGCCTGCCGATCCGCGTCGAATTGCAGGCGCTGACCCGAGACGACATGCGCCGCATTCTGACCGAGCCCGAGGCGTCGCTGATCAAGCAATATGTTGCGCTGATGCAAACCGAAGGCGTGAAACTGGAGATCACCGACACCGCCATCGACGAGCTCGCCGACGTCGCTGTCGCCGTTAACTCCACTGTCGAGAATATCGGCGCGCGGCGGCTGCAGACGGTGATGGAGCGGGTGCTGGACGAGATCTCCTTCACCGCGCCCGATCGCCACGGCGACACCATCACGGTCGATGCCGATTATGTGCGTAAGCATGTCGGCGACCTCGCCAAGAACGCCGATTTGAGCAGGTTCATTTTGTAAGAGCAACCGTCGTTGCGAGCGAAGCGAAGCGATCGATCTCTCCACTTGCGGAGAGATGGATTGCTTCGTCGCTTCGCTCCTCGCAATGACGGATCGACTAGATCCTCGCTCGCCGCACCCGCACATAGAGCGCGCCCTCGCCGCCGTGGCCCATATGGGCTTCCTCGAAGCCGACGACGAGCGCGCGGAATTCGGGCAGGCTCAGCCATTGCGGCACCTGGCGGCGCAAGACGCCGCGCTCGGCATCAGCGCCGCCGGCTTTGCCCTTGCCGGTGATGACGAGCACGAAAGTCAGCCCGTTACTATGCGCACGCTGCAGGAACGTAAGCAGCACGCGATGCGCGCGTGTCTGCGTCATGCCATGAAGATCGAGCCGGGCGTCGATCTCCTTCTTCCCGCGCGAGAGTTGCGCGCGCTCGCGGCGGCCGATCGGCGCCAGTGGCGGCGGCGTCTGCGGACGCGGCGTGGGTGCGGACTTGACCGGAATCGGCTTCGTGGGGGCAACTGGCTTCGCGGCGACCTTGGTCTCTGCTTCAAGCGCGGCGTGCGCCTTCGCAACGGGATGGCGTTTGCGCAGTGGCTTGACCTGCTTTGCAACGCTTTCCCACAGCGCACGCTCTTCTTCGCTGAGCGCGCGCCTTCGCCGCGGCGGCGCGGGATCTGCAATCGGAACGGGACGCTTCATCTGTAATAGCGGTGATGGCGGAAATGCCGATGGCGCCGCTCATTCCCCGCCTTGATGCCGGGCCGCCGCTCCGGCAGCGGCACCGGCCTTGCGACGGATGCAGCTTGCGCGCCCGATGCAGCGGACGCATCCACGGGCTTCGCCGCGCTCTTTTCCTTCGGATCGGTTTGCGGAAACAGCTTTGCGATCTTTTCCGACGGCCGCTCATCCGGTACCGGCATCTTGCGTCCGCGCGCGACGGGATCGAGGCCCCTCGGCACCAGCATCACGAAGCGCATACTATGCCGCAGCCGGCCCGAGACTTTTCCGGCATCGGCCCCGGCGCCGAAGTAAAGGTCTGCGCGGGCGGGGCCGACGATCGCCGAGCCGGTATCCTGCGCGATCATCAGGCGGCGGAACGGCGTCTTCGACTGCTCGGATTCGATCGGCAATTCGCCCTCGATGAAGAACGGCGTGCCATAGACGTGCAGCGCCTTGTCGACCGCGATCGAACGACCCGGCGTCAACGGCACGCCCTGCGCGCCGACCGCTTCATCCTTGTCGGAGAGCTGCACCTCGCGGAAGAATACATAGGAGCGGTTCTGCCGCCGCAATTCCTTGGCGCCATCAGGGTTCTGCGCCATCCAGTCCCTGATCTTCTGCATCGACATCTGTTCTTTCGGGACGATGCCGCGGTCGATCAGGATGCGGCCGACCGGCGTATAGGGATAGCCGTTGTGAGCATCATAATTGATGCGCAATGTCGAGCCGTCCTCGAAGCGCACCCGCGCCGAGCCCTGAATCTGCGCGAACAACAGATCAGTCTGCTCCTTGAGCCAGCAGATCTCGAGGCCGCGGCCGGCGATCACGCCGTCCTCGATCTCGGCGCGATCATAATACGGCACGAGCTTGCGGCGGCCGATCTTGCGGAACACCTGGCCCTTGTTCGGCAGGCCGCTCGAGCTCTGCTTGGCGCCGCGGACGAACAGGTTCGAGGGGCGGCGGTAGACCGGCACGTTGTAGACGTCGGTCTGGGTCCGCGACCCATCCAGCACGGGCTCGTAATAGCCGGTGACAAAACCCTCGCCCTCGCCGAGCCGCGAAATGCGCAGCGGAAGGAAATGCTCCTCGAAGAACGCTTTCGCCTTGGCCTCGTCGGTGAGTTCCAAGCCCTTGGCGATGCGGCAGGGATCGCGCAACGAGGTGCCGAGTGCCTTCGATTCCGAAGGCAGGCCGTGCTCGGCGGCGATCGGCCGGCAGCTCGCACGAAACGCCTTGTAGGCCGCAAGGTGATCGTCATCGCTCCAGCCTGGCATGTCGATCCAGGCCAGCGGTTCATACTGGCTGCCGCTGATCTGCAGCGGCAACTCCAGGTGCGGATAGGGGAGGTGACGGGTGTGCTGAACGGCCGAATGCCTGGTCGCCTTCGCGGCGTGCCTTGGCCGCGCCTCTAGCGCGGCCGTCGAGCATAGAAGAGCGATTGCGCAGCACGCGGCCGTGAGACGCGCAAGGCGAAGCCGATCAGTGGGCGCTTCCAGTGCCAACCAGTTTCCAGTTCGGATCGCGCGACGCCGTATCGCGGGCGAATGTCCAGACATCGGTGATATCGGCGACCTTTTCCGGGTTGCCGTCGACGATGGTACCGGCCTTGTCGCGGGTGACGGAAATCATCTGCGACACGAACCGAACCGTGACTTGCGCCGCACGGTCGCGTGCTTCCGCGCCGACGATCTCGGCCTTGTCGATCGAGACGAAGCGGGTCTCGGTCTTCTGCTCGTGCTTCTCGCGATCCTTGATCGCAGCATCGAAGCTGTCATAGACCTCGCTCGACAACAGGTCGCGCAACGCGCGGCGATCGCCATTCGCAAAGGCGAGCACGATCATCTCATAGGCGCTCCGCGCACCCGAGATGAAATGGCGCGGATCGAAAGAAGAGTCCTGGGCGACAATGCCATCCAGCCCCTGCGCCAGCGCCGTGCCGGGTTCGGCAATTCCCTTCCAGCGATCGGAAGGCGGCGTCACGTCCTTGCTCGGCAGCGGAGGCGGCTGGTCGATCACCGAGCCCGGCATCGGGACGACATTATTGTCCCGCTGCAGGACATTCGGGGCCGCACGGTCATAGGGGGGCCGCTCGCTGCCGGTGCGCTGTCCGAGGACACTACGCAGGCGCAGGAAAATGAAGACGGCCAGCGCCAGGAAAATGATGGTGTAGATATCCACGTCGTGTTCGCTTTCTGATCTGCACCGGCAACGGTCCGCCCCAGCGGGCGTTCCGCTCAGGGAACGGCGGAGATTACCTCGCCAATTGAGTCTGCAGCATGTAGGCACGAAACTCCGCTCGGCCAATGGCGCGTTTTGGCGCGGGCATTGTAGCGCGTTTTGGCGGCGAGGGGAAATCCGATGATGCCTGGAAATCACGCATCTTCAAATGTTTAGGGGGCAAATGGTGCCGCCTTTCAGCCGCGATTGACGATCCCGGCGGTAAATCGGCGAAGGTTTGGCAATCAAGGACTGTCGCCTTGTGGAGCACTGTGGGGCTATGATAGCCACTCGCCCGGCACCAGCATTTCCAAAACCTTAACTGCGGCTTCGGACGTCAGACCGTCTCCGATCGCCAGTGCTCAGGAGAGCTTCCCATGACCAACGGCAACGGCGCACCCCCCGAGCAGGCCCCGCCCCAGCTCAACGTGCTGGCGCAATACACCAAGGATCTCTCGTTCGAGAACCCGAACGCGCCGGCCTCGCTCGGGCCGCAGCAGCAGCAACCGGCGATCAACATCCAGATCAATGTTTCGGCCCAGAACCTCGCCGAGAGCGAATATGAGGTGACGCTTTCGGTCGACGGCAAGGCCGAGAGTGCCGGCAAGGTGATGTTCAGCTTCGATCTGCAATATGCCGGCGTGTTCCGGATCCTGAACGTGCCGCAGGAGAACCTGCACCCGCTGGTGATGATCGAGTGCCCGCGGCTGTTGTTCCCGTTCGCGCGCGAGATCATCGCCACCGCCGTGCGCGATGGCGGCTTCCCGCCCTTGATGCTGGATCCCGTCGATTTCGTCGGCCTGTACCGCCAGAACATGGAGCGGCAGGCAGCGACACAAGCCGCCCCGGCGCCCGGCGTGAAACCGAGCTGATCTTAAGGAATTTAAGCGGCGGCTTCGGCCGCCGCCGGCAGGTAATCGTTCCAGATCAGCTTGTCGCCGAAGGTCGCGATGAAGGCGCGGTGTGCCTCGCGCTCCGCGGCGGTCACTCGCGGCGCCAGCGGAATCTCGCGCTGCCGCCGCGGCATATCGCCATGGCCAACCTGAGTGATCGCGGCTTCCGAGGCCAGGATGAGCTGCGACTGCCGCGCCCCGATCAGGTCGACATAAACCTCCGCCAGGAGCTCGGCATCGAGCAGCGCGCCGTGCTTGGTGCGGCGGGAATTATCGATCGAATAGCGCGAGCAGAGATCGTCGAGCCGGTTCGACACGCCCGGATGTTTCCGGCGCGCCAGCAGCAGGGTGTCGACCAGCCGGTCCTTGGCGATCACCGGCCGCTTGATTCGATCGAGTTCGGCATTGATGAAGCTGATGTCGAACGAGGCGTTGTGGATCACCAGCGGGGTGTCAGCGATGAACGCCAGGAATTCGTCGACCACTTCGGTGAACACCGGCTTGCTGGCCAAGAATTCGGTCGAGAGGCCGTGAACGGCAAAGGCCTCCGCCGGCATGTCCCGTTCGGGATTGATGTAGACGTGGTAGGCTTGGCCGGTCGGCATGCGGTTGAAGATCTCGATGCAACCAATCTCGACCAGCCGATCGCCGCGCAAGGGATCAAGGCCGGTGGTTTCGGTATCGAGAACGATTTCGCGCATGGACTTCTAAGGACCGCAGAATACCCAGCGAATCAGATTCGCCGCTTCGGCATCTTAACGACCTCAGCCAGAATGTCCTTGATTTGCGCGCGGACGGGATCAAGGCCGTGTGAGGTATCCACCACGAAATCCGCCCGCTTGCGTTTCTCGGCATCGGGCAGCTGTCGCGCCAGGATCGCATCGAGCTTTTCGTCGTCCATCGTGCCCCGTGCCAGAACGCGCTCGCGCTGTATTTCCGGGGAGGTCGTCACGACGACCACCGCATCGACCCTTTTCTCTCCGCCGGTCTCGAACAGCAGCGGCACGTCGACGACCACGACGGGCGCTCCGGAGGCTTCCGCATCCGCAAAGAATCTCTGCCGGGAGGCGCCGAGCATCGGGTGGACGATCTGCTCCAACCGCTTCATGGCCGCGGGATCGTGGACCACGCGCGCGGAAAGCTTTGCGCGATCCACCTTGCCATCAGCGGTGGTGCCCGGGAAGGCGGCTTCGATCGCCGGCGCCGCTTCGCCTTCGTAGAGTTTGTGCACGGTCGCGTCGGCGTCATAGACGGGAACGCCGGCTTCCGCGAACAGTTTCGCGGTGGTGGATTTCCCCATCCCGATCGAGCCGGTCAGTCCTAGTATCAGCATCTTTCAGTCATCACTCGGAAACATGTCAGATTGCCAGCAAATTCTCGCTGCGCAGGAAGGCTAGCAACGACAATAGCGGCAGGCCGAGGATGGTGAAATGGTCGCCGTCGATGCGCTCGAACAGATGTACCCCGAGGCCCTCGAGCTGATAGGCGCCAACGCTGGTGGTCACGGCCTCGCCGGCCTGGCCCAGATAGGCGTTGATCCCGTCCTCGCGAAGCGGGCGCATCGACATGCGCGCCACGCTGGTGTCGGCAAACAGTATTTTACCGTCTTGGGCGACGGCAACGGCGGAATACAATTCGTGAACCTGACCCGCGAGCGCACGCAATTGTTCGGCCGCCTGATCGCGGCCGGCAGGTTTACTGAACAATCGATCGGCGAGCGCCAGCGTCTGGTCGGCGCCGACGACGAATCGTCCCGGCCGCTCGGAGGAAACAAACAAGGCCTTTTCGCGCGCCAGCAGCGACGCAATTTCCGCCGGCGCCGAAAGGCCTGAATTTTCCTGGATCGCCCGTTCGTCGATATCCGCCGGAAGGGCCTCGAACTCGATCCCCGCACTGGCCAGCAGCATCTTTCGCGCACGGCTCTGCGAGGCAAGAATCAGCGGATCTTTTCCGCGCCAGATCGTCATGGTCGCCGAATCACTCCGGCGGCCACGGCCGCTGCCGCTGGCGGTCGTTATGGAGTTTCATCACCGCTGCGGCGGTCTCCTCGATCGAGCGTCGCGTGACATCCAGCAGCGCCCAGTTGAATTTTGCGCTAAGACGGCGCGCGAACGCGACTTCATCGGCGACCGCCTGCCTGTCGATATATTCGTCGTTGCCGGACGCAGCGCCCATGCTCAAGAGCCGGTTTTGCCGGACCTGGATCAGGCGCTCCGGCGTCGCATGGAGGCTGACCACCAGCGGCTTCTTGAGGTGCTCCAGTTGATGCGGCAGCGGAATGCCAGGTACGAGCGGGACATTCGCAGTGCGGATGCCGCGGTTGGCGAGATAGATCGACGTCGGCGTTTTCGAGGTGCGGGATACTCCGACCAGGACGACATCGGCCTCCTCCAGGCCTTCGACATGCTGGCCGTCGTCATGCATCATCGTGTAGTTCAGCGCATCGATGCGCTTGAAATATTCCGCGTTCAGCACGTGCTGCGCGCCGACACGACCCGAGGTCGCCGCACCCAGATACGCCTCGAACAACTGCATCACCGGGCCAATGATCGACAGGCTCGGAACGTTGATCTCCCTGCATTTGGCTTCCAGCCGGCTGACGAGATCTTTCTCGAGCAGCGTGAACAGCACGATCCCGGGCGACTCTTCGATTTCATCGAGCACGCGGTCGAGCTGCTTCTGGCTTCGCACCAGGGGATAGACATGTTCGACCGGCGAGACATTGGCGTATTGTGCGGCCACCGCGCGCGCCACTGTGATCAGCGTCTCGCCGGTTGAGTCCGACACCAGATGCAGGTGAAAGTAATTGCCTGATGTGGGCACCAGAACCTCTGTCTATCCTGTGAATCCCTGTGGAGGTTGCCTACAACTATTCAGCCGAGATCGCCGCCTTAGGGATATCTAAACCTTTTCTTCACAGCGCCTCCTGCGAGGACAAGTCCGCCGTGCCGGTGGGATGATAGTGAGAATATGTGAATTTGTCTCTTGATAAGCTGGCCAAGGAGCACTGCAAGCACTTGAGCCACCGGACGATATTTCGCTGCGCGACGATAGGGGCGGAATTGTTGAGCGGTGTGAACAAGCGCTCGAGAACGGCGGGATCGCGTTGCGTGAGTCAAATCCACGGCCACTTAGACTCAAACCTAAGATTCTAAAATTTATTAGTTTTAAGAGAGCGGTGCTTGCGGATATGTATCGGTGACCTCGCTGGCAGGCCTTCTCAGAGAACGATGAGACTGTCCGAGATGTTCCAGGAGCACAGCGATCACGATGCAAGGGTGGATCTACGAGTGGATCAAGGCGCTGCACATCATTGCGGTCATCTCCTGGATGGCCGGCATGCTCTATCTGCCACGGCTGTTCGTCTATCATTGCGAGGCCGAGAAAGGCTCGAAGCAGTCCGAGACCTTCAAGGTGATGGAACGGCGCCTTCTGAGGGCGATCATCAATCCGGCGATGATCATCACCTGGCTCGCGGGCCTCTATCTGGCCTGGGCTGGTCACTGGTTCAGCTCCGGCTGGCTCCACGGCAAGCTTCTGCTGGTGCTCGTGCTCTCCGGTGTCCACGGATTTTTTGCCCGCTGGATGAAGGATTTTGCCGCCGACCGGAATACCCGAAGTCAGAAATTCTATCGGATTATCAATGAGGTGCCGACGGTCCTGATGATCGGCATCGTGATCCTGGTGGTGGTCAAGCCGTTCTAGGCAGGCTCATTGCCCACGAATCAGGCTTCAGTCCTTCTTGCGGAGCGCAAACCGATTTTCTATATTTGTCTCAATCCCACCCCACGCAGGCGGATGTGATCGCGTTCCGGTTCCATCAACGGGCCGGCCGCCACATCAGGTTTGAAGCCCCACCGGCGCTTTCCTTGCTTAGACCTGCGGACCTTCATTTTTGCGTCCGCTTTTTCTCAAAGCCACCTCGCAAGACCCTTCTCAAAAAATGCTCCACAGGACCACCCCCATGCGGGAAATCAAACTTCAAGACCTCAAGTCCAAGACGCCGGCCGAGCTTGTCTCGTTTGCCGAGGAAAATGGGGTCGAAAACGCCAGCACCATGCGTAAGCAGGAGCTGATGTTCGCCATTCTCAAACAGCTCGCGATCCAGGAAACCGACATTATCGGCGAAGGCGTCGTCGAGGTCTTGTCCGATGGTTTCGGCTTCCTCCGTTCGCCCGATGCCAATTATCTGCCGGGCCCTGACGACATCTACGTCTCGCCCTCGCAGATCCGCCGCTTCGGCCTGCGCACCGGCGATACGATCGAAGGCCACATCCGCAGCCCGAAAGAGGGCGAGCGCTATTTTGCACTGCTGAAGGTCAATTCGCTCAATTTCGAGGACCCAGAGAAGTCCAAGCACAAGGTCAATTTCGACAACCTGACGCCGCTGTTTCCCAATCAGCGGTTTCGGATGGAAATCGATGACCCGACGCGAAAGGACCTTTCTGCAAGGGTGATCGACATCGTTGCGCCGATCGGCAAGGGCCAGCGGGCCTTGATCGTGGCGCCGCCGCGCACGGGTAAGACCGTGCTGATGCAGAACATCGCGCATTCGATCACGCACAATCATCCCGAATGCTATCTGATCGTGCTTCTGATCGACGAGCGTCCGGAAGAAGTCACCGACATGCAGCGCTCGGTGAAGGGTGAGGTGGTGTCCTCGACCTTCGACGAGCCAGCCGTGCGTCACGTCCAGGTGGCCGAAATGGTGATCGAGAAGGCCAAGCGCCTGGTCGAACATGGCCGCGACGTGGTCATCCTGCTCGACTCGATTACGCGCCTGGGCCGCGCCTACAACACGGTGGTGCCGTCATCGGGCAAGGTGCTGACCGGCGGTGTCGACGCCAACGCCCTGCAGCGGCCGAAGCGCTTCTTCGGTGCCGCCCGCAATATCGAGGAGGGCGGCTCGCTCACCATCATCGCCACCGCGCTGGTCGATACCGGAAGCCGCATGGACGAAGTGATCTTCGAAGAGTTCAAGGGCACCGGTAACTCCGAATTGATCCTCGACCGCAAGGTCTCGGACAAGCGGACCTTCCCGGCGATCGACATTTCCCGCTCCGGCACGCGCAAGGAAGAGCTGATCACCGATCCGCAGCTCCTGAAGAAGATGTACGTGCTGCGCCGGATCCTTAATCCGATGGGCACGATGGACGCCATCGACTTCCTGCTCGACAAGCTCCGGAACACCAAGAGCAACTCCGAGTTCTTCGATTCGATGAACACGTAAGCGGCGGCCGGTGGGCCCGCTTACGTTGCGACGCAATAAACCCGCTTATGCCGCGGCACGGCTGCAGCATAAGCGGGTGTTCGTTTGCCCAAAATTTCTGCCCAAAATTTCCTGTCATCTAAGTATCTGACAAGTCTTATATTTCTTCGACGGGCGGACCTGCTGACAGGTTCGCGGCGCGGGTGTCGCAGCAGATTGCTGCACAATTGCTGCAACAAGAGAGACTGTTTGTTGCACCGCAGCAAAAGCGCGAACGATCAAACGCGCGAATTGTGCGTTGCTTTCCCGGCCGTTCGCTAACAAATACGCGATGCATCCGCGAGACCAGACCATCTTTGCGCTTTCCTCGGGGCGGCCGCCAAGTGCGATCGCCATCGTCAGGGTGTCGGGGCCGCAAGCCGGTCCAGCATTGGTGAAGCTGGCCGGCAAGATTCCATCGGCGCGGATGGCGACCAGAGCGTTGCTGCAGGATGCGGCCGGCCAGCCGATCGACGATGCGGTGGTCCTGTGGTTTCCCGCGCCCGCGAGCGCCACGGGCGAGGACGTCGCCGAATTTCATGTCCATGGCGGGCGGGCTGTGCTCGGCGCGGTGTTCAATGCGCTCGCTGGCGTCGATAGTGTTCGGCCCGCCGAGGCCGGCGAATTCACCCGCCGCGCATTCGAGAACGGCAAGCTCGATCTGACCGAGGCCGAGGGCCTCGACGACCTTATTCATGCCGACACCGACCGGCAGCGCCGCCAGGCGCTGCGCCAGTTGAAGGGCCTGCTCGGCGATCGTGCACGTGACTGGCGCGCTGAGATCATCGAGGCGTCGGCGCTGATCGAGGCCGGTATTGATTTCTCCGACGAGGGCGATGTCCCGGCGGAATTGATCGCGCCGGCGCTCAAGAAGGTCAAAGGGCTGCTGAGCGAAATTCAGCAGGTGTTGGCGGCCCAGGCGCAGAGCGAACGACTCCGCGATGGCCTGGTGGTCGCAATCACGGGCCCCCCGAATGTCGGCAAGTCGACCCTGATCAACCAGCTTACGCGGCGCGACGTCGCGATCGTCTCGCCGCACGCCGGCACTACGCGCGACATCATTGAAGTGCAGCTCGATCTCGACGGCTACCCGGTGACGGTGATCGACACCGCGGGGATCCGCGAGACCGACGATCCGGTCGAGCTGGAAGGGGTGCGCCGCGCCCGTGCCCGCGCCGAGGAGGCCGACCTGGTATTGTGGCTCACCGACCGGATGAGCGCGGCGATTTCACATGAAGGATCGGTGCCGGTCTGGCTGGTGCGTAACAAGATCGATCTGGATGCTTCGACCTCCGGACTGTCGGGATCTGGATCTGCGTCCGCCTCCTTCAGGATCTCGGCTCGGAATGGGGACGGCATTCCGGAACTGATCACAGCCCTCGTTGGCTTTGCGCACGACTATTTCGGATCGGGTGAAGGCGGTCTGATTACCCGGACGCGTCAGCGCAAGCTCTTGCAGGAGACGGCCGACTCGTTGCGTCGGGCGATCGACGTGGTCGGGGCGGGCGAAGAACTGGCCGCGGAGGAGCTGCGGGCGGCCGCCTATAGCCTTGGACGGCTTCTCGGCCGTGTGGACGTTGAGGACATCCTCGACGTGATCTTTCGAGAGTTCTGCGTCGGGAAGTAGGCCGCTGGATCAGTAGGCCCCTGAGTCAGTGAAAAGGGGCGGGTCGCTGTTTCACGTGAAACAGCCGGCGGGGCTCACATGGGACCGTGAGCCAAGACTCGCACCTTGTTTCACGTGAAACAGCGCCAGATCAGATCGTTGAAACTTGTCTTTCGACTTTCACCGCTCCGCGCTAGAAGTTCGCGCATGTCTACCCAATCGCTTTCATTCGACGTCATCGTCATCGGTGGCGGCCATGCCGGCTGCGAGGCCGCCAGCGCGGCCGCCCGGATGGGCGCGAAGACGGCTCTGGTGACGCACCGTTTTTCGACCATTGGCGCGATGTCCTGCAATCCCGCGATTGGGGGCCTCGGCAAGGGCCATTTGGTCCGCGAAGTTGACGCGTTGGACGGTCTGATGGGTCGGGTCGCTGATGCCGGCGGCATTCAGTTTCGGATGCTGAACCGTCGCAAGGGCCCTGCCGTCCGCGGGCCTCGTGCTCAGGCAGACCGGAAGCTCTATGCCGCTGCCATGCAGGCCGCGATCCTCGAAACCGCCAACCTGAGCGTGGTGGAGGGTGAGGCGGATGATCTTCTGACCTCCAACGGGCGCATCAGCGGAGTCCTTCTGGGAGATGGACGGGTCCTGTCTGCCGCCGCCGTCGTGATCACGACCGGCACCTTCCTGCGCGGGCTGATCCATCTCGGCGAGAAGAATTGGCCGGCCGGCCGCGTCGGCGAGGCGCCGGCCATGGGGCTTTCAGCCTCGTTCGAGCGCCTGGGCTTTACGTTAGGCCGCTTGAAGACCGGGACGCCGCCGCGCCTGGATGGCACCACGATTGACTGGTCGGCGGTCGAGATGCAGCCGGGCGATGATCCGCCTGAGCCGTTCTCGACCATGACGGACCGGATCACCACGCCGCAGATCCAGTGCGGGATCACCCGCACCACACCCAGGACGCATGAGGTGATCCGGGCCAATGTGCACCGATCACCGATGTATTCCGGGCAGATCAAGAGCACCGGGCCGCGCTATTGCCCCTCGATCGAGGACAAGATTGTCCGCTTTGGGGACCGCGATGGCCACCAGATCTTTCTGGAGCCCGAAGGCCTCGACGACAACACCGTTTATCCCAACGGTATCTCGACCTCGCTCCCGGAGGAGGTTCAGCAGGCGATCCTCGCTTCCATTCCGGGTCTCGAGCAGGTCAGGATGATCCGGCCGGGCTATGCGATCGAGTACGACCATGTCGATTCGCGCGAGCTCGAGCCGACACTTGAGACCAAGCGATTGCCAGGCCTGTTCCTGGCTGGTCAGATCAATGGCACAACCGGATATGAGGAAGCCGCGGGGCAGGGGGTTGTCGCCGGCTTGAATGCGGCGCTCTCTGCCGGCGGCACCGATCCGATTGTTTTCGACCGCGCTGACGGCTATCTCGGTGTGATGATCGATGACCTCGTCACGCGCGGGATCACCGAACCCTATCGGATGTTCACCTCCCGGGCCGAATACCGGCTGACGCTGCGGGCCGACAACGCCGATCAGCGGCTGACGGATAAAGGGATTGCGTTGGGGTGCGTCGGCCAGGCTCGCTCCAGGCGCCACGCCGCGAAGATGGCGGCGCTGAATGCTGCCAAGGCGCTGGCCAGATCGCTTTCCATCACACCCAACGAGGCCACGAAACACGGGCTCGCGCTGAACCGCGATGGCGTCCGTCGCTCCGCCTTTGAACTGCTCTCCTACCCCGAAGTGGAGTGGTCGACGCTCCGCGGCATCTGGCCGGAGCTGTCGGCCATTGATCCATCGATTGCCGTCCACCTGGAGATCGACGCGAAATACGATGTCTATCTCAAGCGCCAGATCGCCGATGTCGACGCTTTCCGCCGCGACGAGGGACTTGTCTTGACCGGCGTCGACTATGATGACGTACCCGGCCTCTCCAATGAGGCGCGCGCCAAGCTGAAGGCTGCGCGGCCGCGGACCGTCGGTCAGGCAGGACGGATCGACGGAATGACCCCGGCGGCGCTGGGCATCCTGGCCGCCTATCTGCGCCGTGAGGCACGGCGGAAGATGGCGAAGGCGACGGCGTAGGCGTTTCACGTGAAACAGGCGCGGTCCTCCCGCGCCGTCGTCATTGCGAGCGCAGTGAAGCAATCCACATCTTCCCTCGCGGATCGAATCAGTGGATTGCTTCGCTTCGCTTGCAATGACGGCTTGCTTCCAGACTGGCACTCCCGAACCGATGATCAAAGCACCGCCAAACACAGCGCAGCGGAGCGCGATTGCCGACAAGACCGCGGCCCTCGCCCTCACCCCCGTTTCACGTGAAACAGAAGCCCGACTCAACCGCTATGTCGCGCTTCTCCTGGAGTGGCAGGCCAAGACCAATCTCGTCGCGCCATCGACGCTGCCCGAACTCTGGACCCGTCACATCGCTGATTCGCTGCAATTGCTTGACCTCGCTCCAACGGCCAAGGTCTGGGTCGACCTCGGCAGCGGGGGCGGCTTTCCCGGTGTCGTGCTCGCCTGCGCGCTCGCAGACACGCCTGGCACCTCCGTCCATCTGGTCGAGCGCAACGCCAAGAAAGCGGCCTTTCTTCGCGAAGCGTTGCGCGTGACCGCTACGCCGGGGACGGTGCATCTGGCTGACATCGGGGATATTGTGGAAAGAATCACCGGCCCCATCGATTGCGTAACCGCGCGGGCGCTGGCTCCGCTACATCAGCTCATCGGCTTCGCGGAACCGCTGGTGCGAAAGGGTGCGAAAGCGCTGTTTCTCAAGGGCCAAGATGTAGAGGCTGAATTGACCGAAGCCACTAAATATTGGACAATTGAGCCGCAACTTCATCCCAGCCGAACCGGCGGGCACGGCTGGATTGTCGAGCTCGACTCCATTGGGCGACGTTGAGCTTCACGCAGGGGATCAGCAGGGCAACGATATGACCGTAATTGATGAGGTTTATCAAGAGGATAGGCCGACACAACCGGCCGGCCATCCGCGCATTTTGTCGCTCGCCAACCAAAAAGGGGGCGTCGGTAAGACAACCACAGCGATCAATCTTGGGACGGCACTCGCGGCCATCGGCGAGCGGGTCCTGGTCGTCGATCTCGACCCTCAGGGCAATGCATCGACCGGGCTCGGCATCGACCGGCGCAATCGGGGCTGCTCGACCTATGACGTTCTGATCGGCGAGGCGCCGCTGCGCGAGGCGGTCGTGGCGACCGCGGTGCCGCGGCTTCACATCGCTCCTTCCACCATGGATCTCTCCGGCCTCGAGCTCGAACTCGGCACGACGCCGGGTCGCGCGTTCCGCCTGCGCGACGCGATCGCCGGGCTCAACAACAACACCTCGCCGGATGCCGACTACACCTATGTGCTGATCGATTGCCCGCCGTCGCTCAACCTGCTCACCGTGAATGCGATGGCGGCGTCGGACGCGATCCTGGTGCCGCTGCAATGCGAGTTCTTCGCGCTCGAAGGTTTGTCGCAGCTCTTGCAGACGGTCGAGCAGGTGCGCTCGACGCTCAATCCGAACCTGTCGATCCACGGCATCGTGCTGACGATGTTCGATTCCCGCAACAACCTGTCGAACCAGGTCGTTGCCGACGTCCGGCAGTTCATGGGCAGCAAGGTCTACAACACCATGATCCCGCGCAACGTGCGCATCTCCGAAGCGCCGTCCTACGGCAAGCCGGTGCTGGTCTACGACCTCAAATGCGTCGGCAGCGAAGCCTACCTCAAGCTCGCCACCGAAGTGATCCAGCGCGAACGCGAGTTGCGCGCGGATTAATGACGGTAGGGTGGGCAAAGGCGTCTTCGCCGTGCCCGCCATCTTCCTCCACGCCGCCTGGTGGGCACGCTTCGCTTTGCCCACCCTACGATCCAAGATTCTGTTTTCGGAGTTTGCTACGTGAATCCAAGGGAGCTGGCGACAATGGCCGACGAAGCGCGTTCGCGACTGGGCCGTGGGCTTGCAAGTCTGATCGGAGACGTCGGCGGCGAGGCCGCGCATGTCGAACGGCCGCGCACGCAGCGCAAGGTGCCGATCGAATTCCTCAAGGCCAATCCGCGCAATCCGCGCCGCAGCTTCGCCGATGCCGAGCTCCGTGAGCTCGCCGATTCGATCAAGCAGCGCGGCGTGATCCAGCCGATCGTGGTGCGGCCGGTCAAGGGCGCGCAGGACCGCTACGAGATCATCGCCGGCGAGCGGCGCTGGCGCGCCTCCCAGCTCGCCGGCCTGCATGAGGTCCCGATCGTCCCGATCGAGGTCAGCGATAGCGACGCGCTCGAGATGATGATCATCGAGAACGTGCAGCGCGAAGATCTCAACCCGATGGAAGAGGCGCAGGGCTATCACGCGCTCGCCAACGAGTTCAAACGCAGCCAGGAAGATATCGCGCGGGACGTCGGCAAGAGCCGCAGCCATGTCGCCAACATGATGCGGCTGACCAAGCTGCCCGCCGAGGTGCAGGCCTTCATCGCGAGCGGCGAGTTGACGGCAGGGCATGCACGCGCGCTGATCGGCGTGCCCGATCCTGTCAGCGCCGCCAAGCGCATCGTCGCGGAAGGCCTCAACGTGCGCCAGGCCGAAGCGCTGGCGCATGACGAGGGCGTGCCGGTGCGCAAGCCGCAGAAGGCGCGCGCCGGCGCCGGCAAGGAGAAGGACCCCGACACGCTCGCGCTGGAGAAGCGCGTCTCCGATGCGCTGGGCTTGACCGTCAGCGTCAACCATCGCGACCCCGGCGGCACCGTGCAGATCAGCTACCGCAGTCTCGAGCAGCTCGACGAGGTGATGCGGCGGCTCGAGGGCGGCTAGTTTAGCCACGCTCGTCCCGCCTCGTCATTGCGAGGAGCGATAGCGACGAAGCAATCCATGCTGCCGCAAGCGGCGAGATGGATTGCTTCGCTTCGCTCGCAATGACGCCTCGGGGTGGATCGTATCTCATCCCCGCCGTCGCGCATTCGCGGCGATCGAGAGCAGGGCGCGTTGCGCGATCACGGCGGCGAGCGAATTCTGCTTGCGCATGTCGAGCGCCGCGGTGCCGAGCTGGTCGATGATGCCGACCAGCCGCTGCGGGCTGAGATTGCGGAGTGCGATTTCGACCGCGCCTTTCCGTGAGAAATGCAATCGCGGAAATCCGCCCTCCAGCACCGATGAGGCCGGCGCACCATCGGCAATCGCCAGCGCCGATTTGTGCAGCCAGGCCGCCTGGCGCTGCGCGGCTGCGATGATGACGCCGGGATAGGTGCCGGCAACCATCGCTTTCGCGAACTCAGTCTCAACCGCGGCGGCGTTGCCGGCGAAGGCGCTGTCCACGATCGGATCGAGCTTCAGCTCGGATGCGTCGGAGACTACCGTCATCACATCCTCGAGCGTGACCTCGCCTTTGCCATGGGCGTAGAGCGTGAGCTTGCGCAATTCGTTGCGCGAGGCCTGGCGGTCGCCGCCGAGCAGTGACATCAGCACCGCGCGGGCGTCGGACGCGATGCGCAGGCCGGAGGCCCGCAGTTCGTCGTCGATCAGCTTGGCGAGATCGCGCTCGGTGTCGGGATAGCAGCCGATCGCCACCGCATTCTTGGCGCGCTCGCAGATCTTGCGCAGCGGCGAGTCCGGCCTGATATCGCCGGCCTCGATCACGATGCGGCAATCCTTCACCGGCGAATCGGCGAGCGTCTCGACGCCGCTGGCAAAATTGCGCGAGCCGGCGCGGACGCGAATCGCGCGCCGCCCGCCGAACAGCGGCACCGTCATCGCTTCATCGACCAATCGCGAAGGCTCGGCGGCAAGGTCGTCGCCGTCGAGGCGGACCAGGGAGAACGGATCGTTGGGGTCATCGACTGCGGAAGCCATCAGCGCATCGGCGCGCTCGCGCACGAGGCCGGCGTCGGGGCCGTAGAGCAGGATGATCGGTCGGCCTGGATCGGGCCGGGCGAGGAAGGCGTCGATCTCTTTTCCGCGGAGCGCGACCAACGGCGATCAGGTCCCGGCGGTGAAGAAGGACGCCAGCCGGGTATTGATGTTGTCCGCGATCTCCTGCGCGGCGCGATCTTCGGCGTCGCGCAAGGCGCGCGTGCGGGTGAAGCGCTGGTAGGAGCCCGGCATGTCGTAGGACACCCGCGAGAAGGTGGAGCCCGTCATCACCGACTTGTTGGAGGCGATATCGACCAGATTGTATTGCGCGTCGATGCCGAAATTCTCGCCGGTCGGCAGCGCGGTGTTCGGATCGATCATCAGCGAGGAGCGGCTGGTCGTGAACCGGATCACCAGTCGATGGGTCGGCGGCATGCCGGTGGCGTTGCCATAGAGCTTGAACGCCAGCGCATTGCGGACTTCCACGCCGATGCGGGCCTCGCGGGACGCGTTCGGCTTGTCGCTGATCGGCGGGAGCTCGACGCCCATCAGCTTCTCGCGCAACGCCGGCGTGCCGTCGGTATGCTCGGCATACATCGGCTGGAAACAACCTGCCGTCACCGCGGCCAAAGCGGCCACCGCGACGAGCCGGAGAGCGATCCGGATCCTAGCCGACGACATTCACGATCCTCATGGGCACCACGATCACCTTGCGGACGGGCTTGCCGTCCAAGGCGGCTTTTACCGCATCAAGCGCCAGAACGGCAGCCTCGATCTCAGGATTTTCCGCCGCCCGTGGCACGGTAACATCACCCCGCTTCTTGCCGTTGACCTGCACGACCAGGGTCACGCTGTCTTCAACCAGCAAATCGCGTTCGATTTGCGGCCAGGGAGCCTCCGAAATCAGCCCTTCCTGGCCTAGAACCTGCCAGCATTCCTCGGCGAGGTGCGGCATCATGGGCGCGAACAGTTGAACAAGGATGACCGCCGCTTCCCGGACCGCCCAGGCGAGGTCGGGGGCAGGCCTGCCGCCCCTGGCCAGGGTCTCGGCGAGCGCATTGGTGAATTCCCGGATATGGGCGAGGCAGACATTGAAATGCAGCCGCTCGATCCCGGAGGACACCTTGTCCAGCGCGCCATGGGCCGCCTTGCGCAAGGCGGCCGCCTCGAGCTCGAATGACGCCGGCCGGGCCGCCGGCGCGGCCTTCGCGATCTCGGCGGATTCATTCACCAGCCGCCACAGCCGCTGCACGAAGCGCGCCGCGCCCTGCACGCGCTCGTCGCTCCAGATCACGTCGCGGTCCGGCGGGGAGTCCGACAGCATGAACCAGCGTGCGACGTCGGCGCCGTAGGTCGCGATGATGTCGTCGGGGTCGACCGTGTTCTTCTTCGACTTCGACATCTTCTCGATCGGGCCGATCGTGACCTCCTCGCCGGTGTCGATCGTGGTGGCGCGCCGGCCGCCATCGACGGCCTCGATCTTCACGTCCGCCGGCATCACAAAGGTGCCGTCGGCCTTCTGGTAGGTCTCGTGCACCACCATGCCCTGCGTGAACATGCCGGCGAACGGCTCATCCATCGCGATGTGGCCGGTCGCCTTCATCGCGCGGGTGAAGAAGCGGCTGTAGAGCAGATGCAGGATCGCGTGCTCGACGCCACCGATATACTGATCGACCGGCATCATCCGGTTGGCGACGGCCGGCGTAGTCGGCGATGTCTCGTTCCAGGGATCGGTGAAGCGCGCGAAATACCAGGACGAATCCACGAAGGTGTCCATGGTATCGGTCTCGCGGCTAGCGGGTCCGCCGCATTGCGGGCAGGTGACATGCTTCCAGGTCGGATGGTGGTCGAGCGCATTGCCCGGCTTGTCGAAGGTCGCATCCTCCGGCAGCGTCACCGGCAGCGCGCTGTCGGGCACGAGCACGACGTCGCATTTGGGGCAGTGGATGATCGGGATCGGGCAGCCCCAATAGCGCTGGCGTGAAATGCCCCAGTCGCGCAGGCGGAAATTCACCTGGCGCTCGCCGACGGGCACGTTGCCACGGAGTTCGCTCTCCAAGCGCTTCGCAACTTCTTCCTTCGCCTGCTCGATGGTCATGCCGTCGAGGAAGCGCGAATTGATCATGCGGCCGTCGCCGTCATAGGCGGTGTCCGTGATCACGAACGTCTTCGGATCCTGCCCCTCCGGACAGACAACAGGCGTGTTGCCGAGGTCGTATTTGTTGACGAAGTCGAGGTCGCGCTGGTCGTGCGCCGGGCAGCCGAAGATGGCGCCGGTGCCGTATTCCATCAGCACGAAGTTCGCGACATAGACCGGCAATTTCCAGTTCGGATCGAACGGATGGATCGCCCGGATGCCGGTGTCAAAGCCCTGCTTCTCGGCGGTGTCGATGACCTCCTGCGCGGTGCCGATCCGTTTGACCTCAGTGATGAACTCGGCAAGCTTCGGATCCTTCGCCGCCGCAGCCTGCGCCAGCGGATGGTCCGCCGAGATCGCCATGAACTTGGCGCCGAACAACGTGTCCGGCCGCGTCGTGAAAATCTTCAATTCGCGCTCGCCGTCCGGCGTGGTTGTGCGATCCAGCGCGAAGCGGATCAAGAGGCCCTCGGAGCGGCCGATCCAGTTGCGCTGCATCAGCCGCACCTTGTCGGGCCAGCGATCCAGCCCGTCGAGCGCGTCCAGCAGCTCCTGCGAATATTTCGTGATCTTGAAGACCCACTGATTCATCTCGCGCTGCTCGACGACCGCGCCGGAGCGCCAGCCGCGGCCGTCGATCACCTGCTCGTTGGCGAGCACGGTCATGTCGACCGGGTCCCAGTTGATCTTGCGCTTTTCGCGCTCGACGAGGCCGGCGCGCAGGAAGTCCAGGAACATCTTCTGCTGATGCTTGTAGTAGCTGGGGTCACAGGTCGCGAACTCGCGTGACCAGTCCAGCGACAGGCCGATCGAGCGAAGCTGCTTCTTCATCGCCGCGATGTTGTCGTAGGTCCACGCCTTCGGCGCCACCTTGCGCTCGATCGCGGCATTCTCCGCCGGCAGGCCGAATGCGTCCCAGCCCATCGGATGCAGCACGTTGAGGCCCTTGGCGCGCATGTAGCGGGCCAGCACGTCGCCGAGCGTGTAGTTCCGGACATGGCCGATATGAATGCGCCCGGACGGGTACGGGAACATCTCGAGCACATAGTATTTCGGCCGCGGATCGTCGTTTTTCGACGCAAAGATCGCCTTCTCGTCCCACTGGCGTTGCCAGCGCGGCTCGGATTCACGGGCGTTGTAACGTTCGGAGGTCATGGAGCAGGGCTCTTGGGGGGCCTTTCGGCCGTTTAGAAGACGGCGGACTAGGCCATAGAATTGGCTGCGGGGTCAACGGGTTGGGGCTCGCCGCGCGGCAAGGGCAGATAGGTCATGTGCGCCGCTCTACACGTCATTCTCGATGTCGTCCCGGGCTTGACCCGGGACCCATAGCCACAGGTGCTCGGGATGCGAAAACTCGGGCCGCTTGCTCGCGCCACAACTCAGATCGGTGGTTATGGGCCCCGGGTCAAGCCCGGGACGACGTGGGTTTGGTTTCTGATTCAAATGTCAAACAGCTCCCCGCTGTCATCGTCCGCCAAGGCGGACGATCCAGTATTCCAGAGGCAGCAGTGCTTGAGCCGAGAAGCCGCCGGTTACTGGATGCCCCGCCTGCGCGGGGCATGACGGTGGAGTTGGTGAGAGAATGTGAATCCGCATTCTCGCGGCGCGTTGCGTCCGAGCTTTGCTTCACTTTCCACCCTCATCGAATAGAGGGCGCAGGGAAAGCCGGGTGCCGGTTGCACCCATGGGTCCCGTGCAACAAAAAGCACGGGGGT
>NZ_JAQMIL010000075.1:0-51713 GCF_029990105.1 Bradyrhizobium sp. Arg237L
TTAGCGCCAGCGTCGGGGCGCCAGGACCACACGACTTCGCCGTCCGTGATGCGCGCGCTCGTCAGTCGCACCCGTCACGTCCACCGCATCTCACCGCAACGTTCGTGACGATCGCGATCCGCCCCTCATTCGCGCTGAGACGCGCGGAGTTAAATCACTGATTTGCCCGACGCCGAAAGCGGAATGTTTTTTGTGCGAGGGCTGGACGGGGCAAATCACCATGGAATCGCTGGCGAATTTTTCTCCGCTGTCATTCCGGGGCATCGCAAAGCGATGAGCCCGGAATCCATTTCGCCGCCTGCACAAGTGGAGGAATGGATTCCGGGCTCGCGACTTCGTCGCGCCCCGGAATGACGGAGAGTAAGTGGTCCGTGGCCCATCCCTCGAGACGCCGCTGGCGCGGCTCCTCGGGGATGAGGTCGTCACTTTGGGACGTCCGGCGCCGGCGGCGCGATGTAGACTTTCCAGCTTACGGCGGGGCCGGGATGGCCGTGGACGAAGCGGCGCGTGGTCATGATCAGGCGCTCGGCGTGCGGCGCGTTCTTGGCGATCCAGCTCTCGAACGCCGGCAAGCGTCCGTCATTGGGATCGAACACGCCGATGAAGCCGAGGCGCTTGGCTTCCGCTTCGCTGGTGAGACCCGCGCCCCAGACCTCGCCCGGCGTGAACGGCGCCGGATGATCGGGGCTGTAGAACACCAGCGGCATGATCACCTCCGTGGTGCCGGCCACCGCCGCCCAGCGTGAGGCGAATTTGCGGTGCCAGGCTTCGGCGAGTTCGCGCGCAAGCTCGGCACGCGCGCCGTATTTCGCGACGCTGTTCGGATCGGCCGCGAGTTCGCGCTCGGCGATGGTCGGAGACGCGAACAGCATGGCAATGGTGATCACGAACCAGATCGCGCTGATCCGAAACAGCGCCATCTTGGGAATCCGCAGCCAGGGGATCGCGACCAGCGCCAGCGGCGTCAGGAAGAACAGCGAGATGCCCCAGTCGGTCTTGATGTAGATCTCGAAGAACAGCGCGCCGAGCGGCGGCCCGATGGCGACGATGATCTGGATGATCCAGACGTTGAGCGCCTGCGAGAGGTTGACGCCGGGATTCGGCCCAAGCGACCAGTTGCGCGTGAACAAGGTCGACGGCCGCCGCACCAGCGCGCCCCAGCCGAGCGCCAGCGCCGCCAGCACGATGCAGGCGGCGAGCAATCCGATATTGTGGACGATATAGCCGTTCACGAGGTACAGACTGACCGCGCGATTGTCGATGCTATAGACATCTCCGGCATAGGTCAGCGGAGCGAAATGGGCCTCGCTCAGCCAGACGATATGCGGAATCATCGCCACGATCAGCGTTGCGATCGCAACCCACGGCGCCGGCGAGGCCAGGAAGCGCAACCGCTCGGGATGGATCAGCGCCGCCAGCCCGATGGCGCCGATCATGGTCAGCACCCAATATTTAGTCATCAGCGCCAGCGCGCCGGCAAGGCCGAGCCAGATGCCCGAAATCGCGGTGCGCTTCTCGAACGCATAGAGATAGGCCAGCACGACCGGCGGCAGGGTCGCAAGCTGCAGCAGGTCCGCGTTGTACTTGTAGCCCTTGAAGTTGAAGATCGGATAGAGCGCGAGCATCACCACGACGAAGAAGGCGCGGCGGCGATCGACGACACGGAGCGCGATCAGCCAGCAGACGACGAGGCTCACGGCGATGACCGCCATCGCCAGCGCGTAGGTCGCCCAATCGGTCACCGGGAAGATGCGGAACCAGAGGCCGGCGACCCAGCCGGACAGCGGCGGATGCTTGCCATAGCCGAGCTGGAATTTCTGGCCCCAGGCAAAGGCCTCCGCGACGTCCATATGGATGTCCTGCGCGGACTTCAGATTGACGAGGATCAGCGTCCACAGCACGGCATGGGCGAGCGCAAAGCCGGTGACGAACCATAATCCGGTGACGGGATCGGTTGCGCGCGCCACCAGCCACGCCGCCAGGCGCGAGATCGACAATTTCCGTTTTGCGCGCGCCGCCGCGGGCAGGATTGATGCAGTCGCCATCACCCCTGCCTAGCCTGTTTTGCGGGCGAATGAAATCAGCTTGGCGTGAGGGAACGATGCCGCGCTCCCTCTCCCGCTTGCGGAAGAGACGAGCAAAGCTCGCTCCGGGAGGGCTGGGGCGAGGGTGTCGCGATTCACGCCTTCCTTGCAGGTGAGAGAGCCCCCACCCGGCGCTGGCGCGCCGACCTCCCCCGCAAGCGGGAGAGGTGAAACCGCCTCAAAATTCCGCAATGTGGTTGCCGCTTCGGGGCGCGAATGCTATCTCGCGCCCCATGACGACCGTCCCTATTCCGAACATCCGCAACTTCTCCATTGTCGCCCATATCGACCATGGCAAATCGACGCTGGCCGACCGCCTGATCCAGATGACCGGCGGCCTGTCGGATCGCGAGATGGCGGGCAAGGAACAGGTGCTCGATTCCATGGACATCGAGCGCGAGCGCGGCATCACCATCAAGGCGCAGACGGTGCGGCTGAAATACCGCGCCAAGGACGGCAAGGATTACATCTTCAACCTGATGGACACGCCCGGCCATGTCGACTTCGCCTACGAGGTCTCGCGGTCGCTGGCGGCCTGCGAAGGTTCCCTGCTCGTGGTCGACGCCAGCCAGGGCGTCGAGGCGCAGACGCTCGCCAATGTCTACCAGGCGCTCGACAACAACCACGAGATCGTGCCGGTCCTGAACAAGGTCGACCTGCCCGCGGCCGAGCCCGAGAAGGTCAAGCAGCAGATCGAGGACGTGATCGGCATCGACGCCTCCGACGCCGTGATGATCTCGGCCAAGACCGGCCTCGGCGTGCCCGATGTCCTGGAGGCCATCGTCACCCGGCTGCCGCCGCCGAAGGGCGACAAGGATGCCACGTTGAAGGCGCTCTTGGTCGATAGCTGGTACGACGTCTATCTCGGTGTGGTCGTCCTGATCCGCGTCGTCGACGGCGTGATGAAGAAGGGTGGCCGCATCCGCATGATGGGCACCGGCGCAGCCTACGACGTCGAGCGCGTCGGCTTCTTCACGCCGAAGATGCAGCAGGTGGACGAACTCGGCCCCGGCGAGATCGGCTTTATCACCGCCGCGATCAAGGAAGTCGCCGATACGCGCGTCGGCGACACCATCACCGACGACCGCCACCCGGTGAAGGAGATGCTGCCGGGCTTCAAGCCGGCGGTCCCGGTGGTGTTCTGCGGCCTGTTCCCGGTCGACGCTGACGATTTCGAAACCCTGCGCGCGGCGATGGGCAAGCTCAGGCTCAACGACGCCAGTTTCTCGTTCGAGATGGAGACCTCGGCCGCGCTGGGCTTCGGCTTCCGCTGCGGCTTCCTCGGGCTGTTGCACCTGGAGATCATCCAGGAGCGGCTGTCGCGCGAGTTCGATCTCAACCTGATCGCGACCGCGCCGAGCGTCATCTACAAGATGAAGCTCACCGACGGCAGCGAGATCGAGATCCACAACCCCGTCGACATGCCCGACGTGGTCAAGATTGCCGAGATCGACGAGCCCTGGATCGAGGCCACCATTCTCACGCCGGACGAATATCTCGGCAGCGTGCTGAAACTCTGCCAGGACCGGCGCGGCGCGCAGAAGGAGCTGACTTATGTCGGCAGCCGCGCGATGGTGAAATACGATTTGCCGCTCAACGAGGTGGTGTTCGATTTCTACGACCGGCTGAAATCGGTCTCCAAGGGTTACGCCTCGTTCGACTATCATCTGACCGACTACAAGGCGGCCGATCTCGTGAAGATGCAGATCCTGGTCAATGGCGAGCCGGTCGATGCGCTGTCGATGCTGGTGCACCGCACCCGCGCGGAGGGCCGCGGCCGCGCCATGGTCGAGAAGATGAAGGAACTGATCCCGCCGCACATGTTCCAGATCCCGATCCAGGCCGCGATCGGCGGCAAGGTGATCGCCCGCGAAACCGTGCGCGCGCTGCGCAAGGACGTCACCGCCAAGTGCTACGGCGGCGACATCACGCGTAAGAGAAAACTTCTGGAGAAGCAGAAGGAAGGCAAGAAGAAGATGCGGCAGTTCGGCAAGGTCGACATCCCGCAGGAAGCTTTCATTGCCGCGCTGAAGGTGGATAGCTGAGGCCCGCCGGCCATTGAAATTCGTCCGTAACATGTTACGATACGGAGTATGGCCACCACCCCGAAGAAGTCGAAGCCCCGTACACCGCAGCAGCGCATGACCGCGCGCCGCGAGCGCCTGCGCGCGCAGGGACTGCGTCCGGTGCAGCATTGGGTGCCCGACCTGCGTGATCCCAAGGTCCGTGCCGACCTTCGCCGACAGGCCAAACTGATGGCACGGCATCCGGAGGATGCGGCGATCAACGATTGGATCGAAGCGGGCTACGATTGGGATAGCTGGAAGTGAAGCGCGGCGACGTCGTCCTGGCCGTCGTTCCCAGTGAGTTGGGGCGGCCTCGGCCCGGCGTCATCGTCCAGGCTGACGAGTTCAATAAACACCTGTCGACGGTCTTCATCTGCCCAATCACGTCGGATGTTCAGGAAAAGCTGCCGCTACGGCCTATCATAGACGCAAAGCCATCGAACGGCCTCAAGCTTCCGTCTCAGATCATGACCGACAAGATGGTTGCCCTGCGGAGCGACCGGATTCGACGGGTCATTGGTCATCTGGATTCCGAGACGTCCAAACAGCTCGATCGCGCCCTTCTCGTCGTGCTCGGGCTCACCCAATAGGCAGGAGCGCACTCCTCCCCACCTTGCCCTCCCCCACCAGATAGGCCACCATCGCGTTCCCGCTCGACAAAACAAGAACAGCGAGGAAACGCATGAGCAAGCCGGAAGGATTCGATCTTGCCGAGAAGGCGCGCGCGCTGGCGCCGTTGATCACAAAAGATGCCGACGAGATCGAGCGGACGCGGCGGCTGACGGCAGCGGTGACGTCGGCGCTGGTCGACAACGGGCTGTACAGGGCGCTGCTGCCGAAACGATTCGGCGGCAGCGAGGCAACGCTGGAAGCGTTCATGCAGATGCAGGAGGAGGTCGCCAAGGCCGACGCCTCCACCGCCTGGTGCCTTGGCCAATGCAGCGTCTGCGCGATGACCGCGGCCTATCTCGAGCCTGAGGCGGCCAACGAGATCTTCAATGTCGCGCCGGGCATTTTGGCCTGGGGCGCGATCGCACATGAGGTGAAGGCGGTGCCGGGAGGCTATCTCGCCAATGCGCGCTGGGAGTTTGCCTCGGGCTCGCGGCAGGCGAGCTGGCTGGGCGCGCATGTGCGCGTGGTCGAACAGGACGGCACGCAGCGCAAGAAGGCGGACGGCTCGGTGGAAATCCGCACCATCCTGTTTCCGGCGGCGAGCGCCACGATGCACGACGTCTGGGACGTGATCGGGCTGAAGGGCACCGGCACCGATTCCTATTCGGTGGAGAATCTGTTCATCCGGGAGAAATTCGCCGCGCTGCGCGACGATCCTTCGGCCTTGCGCGAAGAGGGCCCGCTGTACAAGCTTTCCACCAACATGGTGTTCGGCATGGGCTTTGCCGCGACCGCGCTCGGCGTCGCGCGGGCCACGCTCGATGCGGCGATCGAGCTTTCGCGCGGCAAGACACCGCAAGGGTTGAAGGCGATGCGCGAGAACAATGCGGTGCAGGGATTGATCGGGCGCACCGAGGCGAGCCTACGCGCGGCGCGCGCCTATCTCTATGCGACCGCGGCAGAGGTCTGGCGCGATCTCGAGCGCGGCCATCCGCTGACCGAAGGCCAGCGCGTGGCGCTGCGCGTCGCCTCAACCTGGACCATCCATCAGTCGGCATCCGTGGTCGATACTGCCTATCACATGGCCGGCGCCACGGCCGTGTTCGCCGCCAACAAGTTCGAGCGCCGCTTCCGCGACATGCACGCGATCGCGCAGCAGATCCAGGCCCGCGACACTCATTACGAGGACGCCGGCCGCGCGATCCTCGCAGCGAATCTCGCGGGATCGCCGACGACGCGGTGAGCACCCGTCATTGCGAGCGAAGCGAAGCAATCCATGCCTCCACAAGCGGCGAAATGGATTGCTTCGCTTCGCTCGCAATGACGGCTGAAACCTGCGTAGGGTGGGCAAAGCGTAGCGTGCCCACCATCAGCACTCAGCTCGTGAAGGTGGGCACGCTTCGCTTTGCCCACCCTACGATTCCGTTCATGCCACCAGCGCGGCTTCGTCGTCGGTCTCGCCGCGCTGCGCCTGCAGCAGGCTGACGATGTCGGCATTGGGCCTGGCGCGGCTGAACAGGAAGCCCTGGCCCTCGTGGCAACCTTCGGCGCGCAGGCAGCTCAGCTCGGCTTCGGTCTCGACGCCTTCGGCGGTGATGGTGACGCCGAGGCCCTTGCCGAGGCTGATGATCGAACGCACGATCGCCTGCGCATCGCGATTGGAGCCGAGGTCGCGCACGAAGGACTGGTCGATCTTGATCTTGTCGAACGGGAAGCTGCGCAAATAGCTGAGGCTGGAATAGCCGGTGCCGAAGTCATCCATCGAGATGCGCACGCCGAGCGAGCGCAGCGCGTGCAGTGTGGCCAGCACCTGGCTGCTCTTTTCCAGCAGCAGCGTCTCGGTGATCTCGAGCTCGAGCCGCCGCGCCGGCAGGCCGGAATGCTTCAGCGCTTCGGTTACTTGCGACAACAAATTGCCGGTGCGGAATTGCAGCGGCGACAGGTTGACCGCGACGCGGACATCGTCGGGCCAATGCGCCGCATCCATGCAGGCGCGCCGCAGCATCAAGCCGCCGAGCGGATTGATCAGGCCGGTCTCTTCCGCAACGGGGATGAACTCGCCAGGCGAGATCATGCCGCGCTCGGGATGCGGCCAGCGCACCAGCGCCTCGAAGCCGGTGATGCGGCCGCTCGAAAGATCGACCAGCGGCTGGTAGAACGGCCGCAAGCCATCGTTCTGGATCGCATCGCGCAGATCCATCTCGATCTTGCGGCGGGTCTGGGCGCGCGCGTCCATCTCGGCCTCGAAGAAGGAGAAAGTGCCGCGGAATTCGCTCTTGGCGCGCGACAGCGCCATGTCGGCGCTCTTCAAGAGCTTCTCGGATTCATCGCCGTCGCCGGGCGACATCGCAATGCCGATGCTGGCGCCGATCACGATGGAATGGCCGTCGAGCAGATAGGGTTCGCCGATCGCTTCCAACAGCCGCTTCGCGAGCAGCACCGCGTCCTCCGGACGCGACACGCCGCTCTGGACGATCGCGAACTCATCGGAGTTGAGGCGGGCCAGCGCATCTTCCTCGCGCAAGGTTGAGCGCAGGCGCTTTGCGACCCCGCGCAACAGCTTGTCGCCGACGCCATGGCCGAGCGTATCGTTGACGGCCTTGAAATTGTCGAGGCCGAGCACCAGCACCGCGACCTTCTCGGCGCTGCGGCGGGTGTGCAGCAGCATGTCGTCCATCTGCTGGCGCAACAGATTGCGATTGGGTAGCGCCGTGAGGCCGTCATGCTGGGCCATGAAGGCAAGCCGCGCCTCGGCGCGCTTGCGCTCGGTCATGTCCATCAGCGCCAGCAGCACCGCGGGCTGGTCGCCATGCATCAATTCGCGCGAATAGATCGCAAGATCGATCAGCGTGCCGTCGGCCCGCACATGCTTCCAGGTCCGCGCCGCCTGCTCGTCGCCGTCGCGGCCGCCGATCCACGGCAGTTCGGTATCGAATGCCTGCAGGCTGCGGATGGTCAGTTTCTCGAATTCGGCGCGGCTGAAGCCATAGTGCTCGGCCGCGGCATCGTTGACGGAAAGGATGCGCTCGCCGTCGAGCGAGCAGAGGATCATCGGCACCGGATTGCCGTCGAACAGCAGGCGGAACGACGCTTCGCGCTGCTTCAATTCGGTGATGTCGACGCGCAGGCCGACGACGCCGCCATCCGACGTCAGCCGCTCCTCGATCAGGACGACGCGGCCGTCGGCAAGCTTCTGCTCATGCCGCTCGCCGGGCTGATAGAGCTTCTTCAGCCGCTCGGCGATCCACGCCTCCTCGCGGCCGATTGCCTCGGGGTAATCGCCGCGCGCGACGCCGACCCGGAGCGTGTCCTGCAGCCGCGCGCCGTGCTCGAACTGGTCGGAGCTGCGGCGATAGATCTCGGCATATTTCTTGTTCCAGAGGATGTAGCGGCCTTCGGCGTCGAGGAAGACGATGCCCTGCGGCAGGATGTCGATCGCCTCGCGCAGGCGCTCGTTGGAGCGGCGCGCATCCGCAATCGCCGCTTCAGTCTCGGCGCGCTTGCGCACGATCTCGCCGATCTCGGATGGAACGCGCCGCCGGCCGCCTGAAAGCTTCGGATCGGGTTTGACGGGACGGCCGGGAATTCTCGCCGCCACCTTGCGCTTCAGTTTCTTAGCCGTTCTTGGCCGCATCTTCGGCATCGACTTTCCGCCACACGCACTCCCGTCGAGCATGCTTCTCCGATAAGTGTCTGAAAAAATGGTATATTCCGCCGGTTCCCAGAATGGAGCCGAACTCCGAGCTGCCCGTTTAGGAGGCGGACTTCCGCATCCCTGAATACCGGCGGACGGCTCGGAGGGGCTGAAAAGCAAATCCAACGGGCAAATCAACCAAGCGCGCGGAGCCAATTTTCCCGCGATCCGGGTAGCGATGCTGCGGACGCACCAATGGCGCGTATTTCGCACGAAATTGCGTCATTGCGCGGCAGGGTTAGTGCCCGGTTAAGCCGCGAGCCTGCATCGAACCAATCATGAGGCGGCGCGACATCTGCTGTCGCCAAAAAGGCTTCGGCCGCCTGCCGGTTCGGGCTATCCTCCATCGCAGGGGACGCCAAGTTGCAGACGGCGGACGAGGCGCGAGCATCGCCTCGGGGAGGGGACCCGATGCGCCAGGGCACGCACAATCGATCTCTCACCATCAGCACTCTCTTGGCGGCGACGCTGGCGCTGCTGCTGACATCTGGTCCCGGCATTGCCGGAGACTATCCGGACCGCACCGTCAGGATCGTCGTGCCATTCTCCGCCGGCGGCACGGCGGACGCGGTCCCGCGGCTGGTGGCAGATTGGCTGTCGCGCAAATGGGGCCAGCCGATCGTGATCGAGAACAAGACCGGCTCAGCCGGAAATGTCGGGGCCGAGGAGGTCTACAATGCCGCCCCCGACGGCTACACCCTGCTCTCCGCGCCGCCGCCGCCGCTCGTCATCAACCAGAATCTTTATCGGAAGCTCGGCTTTGATCCGGCGAAGTTCGAACCGATCATCGTGATGGCGCAGGTGCCGAACGCGATCTTCGTCCGCCCCAACGGCATAAAGGCATCCAGCGTGGCGGAGTTGATCGATCATCTGCGCGCAAACCCCGATGGGCTCACAGCCGCCACGCTCGGCAGCGGGACCACGTCGCATCTGAGCTCCGAACTGTTCGAGACGATGGCGAAGGTGAAGCTGCGCCAGATCCCCTATCGCAGCACCGTGCCGGCGCTGCAGGGCCTGCTCGCCGGCGACGTCGACCTGATGTTCGACAATCTCGGCGTCACGCTGCCGCTGGTGACGGCCGGCAAGCTCAAGCTGCTGGCGGTGGCCTCGCCCAAACGGTTGCCATCCATGCCCAACGTACCGACGATCGCCGAAACGCTGCCGGGCTTCGAAGCGGTCGCCTGGTACGCGATCGTGGCCCCGCCCGGGACGCCGAAGGCAATCGTCGAGAAGATCAATGCCGACATCAACGAAGTGCTGGCCCGGCCCGATATCCAGGCCAACTTCCGAAAGCTCTCCGCGGAAATCTATGGCGGCTCGGTGGAGCGGACGGCCAAATATCTGCGCAGCGAGGTCGACCGCTGGGGCACGGTGATCAAGTCGGCCAACATCGAGATGCAGTGAGGCTGGCGAATTTTTTCCACTTCTCCCGCAAGCGAGAGAGGGAGCGCAGGGTTCATGGTGGCTGCTACTCCATTGAAGTTCATCACGTGCCTGTTCGTGCTGGAGATCAACCAATTGCGATGTCACAGCGGCTCGCGGAACGTCGAATCCATGTTACGCTGACTGCCCTTCGAGTGAATCCCATGACGTCCCGCCCGATATTGACCCTGCTGATTCTTGCAGCTCTATCGCTTGGTGCCGACGCCGCGTCGGCGCAGGACAGAGGCTCGGTCAATCCGAAGCCGCTGCCGCCGCTCGCCAATCCCAACGATCCCAAGCTCGGCGCCAAGGAATTGTTCGCGCGCAAGGTGCTGCCGACGGCGACGCCGACGCGGGTGATCGGCTCCTATTCCAAAGGCTGCCTCGCCGGCGCGGCGCAGATGCCGATCAACGGCGAGACTTGGCAGGTGATGCGGCTGTCGCGCAACCGCAACTGGGGCTATCCCGGTATGATCGCGCTGCTGAAGCGGCTGTCGGTCAGGGCGCACAAGGATGCCGGCTGGCCGGGCATCCTGGTCGGCGACATCGCGCAGCCGCGCGGCGGGCCCGCCTTGAGCGGCCATGCCAGTCACCAGATCGGTTTGGATGCCGACGTCTGGCTGACACCGATGCCCGACCGCAGGCTGTCGCGCGAGGACCGCGAGGACATGTCGGCGGTGATGATGGTGCGGCCGGACCGGCTCGATATCGATCCCAAAGTGTTCACCCCTGGCCATGTGCTGGTGCTGCGCGACGCCGCGCAGGAGCCGGGCGTGCAGCGAATCTTCGTCAACGCCGCGATCAAGAAGGCGCTCTGCCGCGAGGCCAAGGGCGACCGTAGCTGGCTCGCCAAGATCAGGCCGTGGTGGGGCCACGACTATCACTTCCACATCCGCATGCGCTGCCCGGCCGGCGCCACCGAATGCGAGGGCCAGCCGTCGCAGTCGGAGGATGAAGGCTGCAACCCTTCCGACTTCGCCTTCTGGTTCTCCGATGCGGTGCTGCATCCGAAACCGCCGCTGATACCGCCAAAGCCGAAGCCGCCGATGACGCTGGCGCAAATGCCGGCCGCCTGCAAAGCGGTGCTGAATGCACCGGACGCGAAACCGTGATCAGCGCAATGGTGTTTTCATTCGACCGCAAGGTGCGCTAAAGTAGAGGAGTCGCTCCGTAAGCGCGATAAAACCTCGGGTCAGGGCTGCTGATCCTGTTTCATCCCAATCTGTCGATGCAGGCCGTCGTCACACACGGGATGATCAACATTGAAGGATTGATGATGCGCATCAGTGCACGTAACCAGATCAAGGGTGCCGTCGTTGACGTGAAGAAGGGTGCGACCACCTCTCATGTCCGCGTCGACATCGGCGGCGGCCAGGTCGTGACATCCTCCATCACCAATGAAGCCGTCGATGATCTGGGCATCAAGGCTGGCGACAAGGTCATCGTTGTCATCAAAGCTTCAGATGTCATGATAGCAGTGGATTGATCATGCGCAGACTCCTCATTGCCTCGTTGCTGTTGCTCGGTGCCGTTCCCGCTCTTGCGGCGGAAGAACCGAGTGGTTGTGACAAGTTCAAATGGCCGATCGATCGCGAGCGTGCCGCGCTGACCGCGCCGGATCGCGCCAAATTGACATCGGGCAACGAGTTTGCGGCATTGCCCGCAAGCGGATTCACGCTGACCCTGGTGGCGCCGGCAGATGCAAAACTGCCGACGCCGCCGGAACGGGCACCGAAGGACGGCACCTTTGCCGGCTTCACCAGCTTCAAGAATGCGCCCAAGGCCGGCCTTTACACGATCAGCCTGTCGTCCGGTGCCTGGCTGGACGTGGTGCAGGATGGCCATTTCCTCAAGCCCAAGGCATTCAGCGGCGCCACCGACTGCGACGGTATCCGCAAGACGGTAAAATTCGAGCTTTCTGCGAGCCCGTTCGTGCTGCAGATCAGCGGGGCCAAAGAGAATTCGATCTCGATCGCGATATTGCCGAGCGAATGACGGGCAACGGCATGATCCGGAAAAGTGGAGACCGGTTTTCCGAAAAGATCATGCCCAAACAAAGAGCTGGAGCTGGATGGCTTTTCCAGGAAAAGTTATCCAGCTCTAGACAAACGGTCGCCTTTACCCACGCGACCAGCCTGTTATGTTCCCACCGCGATATCCCCGGCGGCCGTAAGCCTCGGGGCTCCTCGGAACGGCGCTTCCGTCTGTCGCGGACCACACCGATTCAACCAACGCCCGAAGTGCGCGCGCGGTCCGCGCGCATGTGGACGTGATGGAGCGCCTGCCATGAACCGCCTTGCCGGAATTGTCGCCGCCTTTGTCCTTGTGCTGTCTTCAGCCGCCTTACCTGCGAGTGCGCAGGAAAAGACCTTGACCGTGTTCGCGGCCGCCTCGATGAAGAACGCGCTCGACGACATCGATGCCGCCTACACCGCCAAGACCGGCGTCAAGGTCAATGCGAGCTATGCCGCCAGTTCGGCATTGGCAAAGCAGATCGAGCAGGGCGCGCCGGCCGACGTGTTCGTCTCCGCCGACACCGACTGGATGGACTACGCGATCAAGCAGAAGAACATCAACGAGGCGACGCGGGTCAATCTGCTCGGCAACAGCATCGTGCTGATCGCGCCGAAGGACTCCAAGATCGACAACGTCAATATCGGCGCCGGCTTTGATCTCGCAAAACTTGCCGGCGACGGCAGGATCGCGACCGGCGACGTCAAGGCCGTGCCGGTCGGCAAATATGCCAAGGCTGCGCTGGAGAAGCTTGGCGCCTGGCAGGCAGCCGAGCCGAAATTCGCGATGGCCGAAAGCGTGCGCGCGGCACTGACGCTGGTTGCCCGCGGCGAGGCCGTGCTCGGCATCGTCTATTCGACCGACGCCAAGGTGGAGCCCGGCGTCAAGATCGTCGGCACCTTCCCCGCCGACAGCCATCCCGCGATCATCTATCCGGTCGCGGCGACGACGACGGCGAAGCCCGAGACCACCGAGTACCTCAACTTCCTGAAATCGTCGGCGGCAAAGACCATCCTCGAGAAGTACGGCTTCAAGTTCCTGATCACGCCGACGACCTGAGCATGATCCGGAAAAGTGGAAGCATGATCTGAGCTCACGTGTTCGAGATTTCGCCGACCGAGTGGACGGCGATCCTGCTGTCGCTGCGGGTCGCCATCGTCGCAACGCTGGTCGCGACCCCCCTGGGGATCGCGCTGGCATGGCTGCTGGCGCGCCGTGACTTCTGGGGCAAGTCGGTGCTCGATGCGCTCGTGCACCTGCCGCTGGTGCTGCCGCCCGTTGTCACCGGCTATCTCCTGCTGCTCGCGCTCGGCCGCCGCGGCTTTCTCGGGGCATGGCTTGCCGATCATCTCGGCATCGTCTTCGCCTTCCGCTGGACCGGTGCGGCGCTCGCCTGCGGCGTGATGGCCTTTCCATTGCTGGTGCGACCGATCCGGCTTTCGATCGAGGCCGTCGACCGGCGACTGGAGCAGGCGGCGGGAACGCTGGGCGCGGCGCCCTGGCAGGTGTTCCTGACCGTGACCTTGCCCTTGGCGCTGCCGGGCGTGCTCGCCGGCATGGTGCTCGGCTTCGCCAAGGCGATCGGCGAGTTCGGCGCGACCATCACCTTCGTCTCCAACATCCCGGGCGAGACCCAGACCATCTCGTCAGCGATCTATTCGCTGATCCAGACGCCCGAGGGCGACCTTGCGGCGGCGCGGCTCGTCATCATCTCCATCGTGATCGCGATGAGCGCGCTTGTTGCATCGGAGTGGTTCGCACGGCGCGCGACGAAGCGGCTGCACGGAAACTGACCATGCTGCGCGTCGACGTCACCAAGCACCTTGGCGAATTCACGCTTTCGGCTACCTTCACCAGTGAAGGCCGCGTCACCGGCCTGTTCGGCGCGTCGGGCGCCGGCAAGACCTCGCTGATCAACATGATCGCGGGACTGCTGAAGCCCGACCGCGGCATCATCTCGCTCGATGGCGAGACGCTTGACGACACCGAGGCGCGCGTGCATGTGCCGCCCTACCGGCGCCGCATCGGCTATGTGTTTCAGGACGCGCGGCTGTTCCCGCATCTCGACGTGCGGCAGAACCTCGATTACGGGCGGCGCATGAACCGCCTGCCGGATGATCCGGCGCAGCACAGCCGCGTCACCGACCTGCTCGACATCGGCCATCTCATGGATCGCCGTCCTGGAAAACTTTCCGGCGGCGAGCGCCAGCGCGTCGCGCTCGGACGCGCGCTGTTGTCGAAGCCGCGCCTGTTGCTGCTCGACGAGCCGCTCGGCTCACTGGACGAAGGGCGGAAGGTGGAGATCCTCCCTTATCTGATCCGGCTGCGCGACGAAGGCATACCCATGGTCTATGTCAGCCACGACGCCGCCGAACTGCGCCAACTCGCGACCCAGATCGTGATGCTGCGTCGTGGCGAGGTGACTGCGTTCGGCGGCGTGAAGGTGCTGACGGGAAGCCCGAAGTGATTTCGGCCACCTTCCCTTCTCCCCTTGTGGGAGAAGGTGGCGCGAAGCGCCGGATGAAGGGTCGTCGCCGCGGGCACGGTGCGCGTGGAGAGAGACCCCTCACCCAAGCGCGTTCGTGCCGACGCCGGAGTAGCCCTCTCCCACAAGGGGGCGAGGGCGCATCGAGCAGCACCTCGCAGGTTTATCGGTCGACGTTGAGTACTTCACCGGTGCGGGCGTCGACATCAACTTCCATGTATCGGCCTTCGATATCCCGCCCCTCGATTTGCCATTCATAGCCGGCAAATTCAGTGTGAGACACCGCTACGAGACCGAGATCGGTCGCGATCGCCAGTGCTCTCTGCATCGATATGAGATCGCCAGAATCATAAGCCTTGGCCTGTGTCGCAATCCCAAGGGTCATAACCGCAACCATCGGGAGGATGAATTTTCGCATGGGCCACTCCTGGTGAAGGTTCGTTACGGCAGGCACCAACAGCCCTCGAGGCGTATTGGTTCCCATTTCACAGCGAAACTGGGTGATCAGCAGCGGTTGCGACCGCTTGTTGGCTGCCAATTGGCGACAATGGGACGGTTTCCTCGCGGCGCGGGTTGCTTCGATCACGGATTCGTTTGCTTTAAGGACAAAGCTTGTCGATTTGCCAAATCGGCCCGACCGCGCCAAATTGTTGCCGGAAGAAAGGCGTGCCATGCGTATTGCTGGTTGGGTTTTGCTGCTCGCAGGATTCGTCCTGTGCCTCACGGTGGCCTGGGCCGCTCTCGGCTTTCTGTTGATGGGCATTGGCCTCGTGTCGCTGCAGGTCGCCGAGCGGAAGCGGCGAAAGGCGGAGAAGGCGGCGGCCGTCGCCGCCCTCGATGCGAGTCCAGAGCCGGCTGCAGCACTTGTCGAGGCGCCTCCGGCCCACGCGGAAAATGTTCCGATCACTGCGGAACCTCCCGCCTTGCCGGCACCGCAAACGACCTCGAGCGCCGACGCCTCCGCTTACGACAAGGAAGTGTGGCGCCGCCTGGTCGAGAGCGATCCCGATCTGGCGCGACTGGCCGCGGTGCTGTCCGACTACGGCCAGCACCATGTCGATGAATTCGCCAATAGCTATCTCGCCCAGCCCGACAAGGGCCGCCTCGGCGCGATCGTCAACGAAATCATCGCGAAAGCCGCACGAAAGGAATCCGCGCCGGCGGCACAGCCCGAAGTGCATGAGCCATCGGTCGATGCAAATCAGGAGCCGAAGTCACCGCCCGCGCGGATCGAGCCGGGCCGCAGCCTACCGAAAATCCACGCGCCGAAGGTGGCGGTGGTGCCGCCCGCGGCGAACGATGTCCGCAGCACCAGGGCAGCCGCCATCGCCCCGCGCATCCAGAGCGCCCCCGAGATTCGTATCGAGCCAAATCCGGAACATGGAAACGACAGGATCACATCGGCAGACGATGACCTCAGCGAGCTGATCAGGACGTTCGCAAACGATGCGAGCTCCCTCAGGAGATGAGACCTTTCCTTAGAAAATAGACCCTGCCCAGCCTACGACTGTCGTCCCCGCGAAGGCGCGCGAAAGCGGGGACCCATAACCACAGGGAAGTGTTGCGGCGCGAGCAAGCGGTTGCAGCGAAGCACACACCGAAGCCTGTGGTTATGGGTCCCGGGTCAAGCCCGGGACGACGTGGAGAGAGGTTCGGATTCAAACGTCAAACAGCCGCGTAGCCCGAGTGGAGCGTCAGCGTAACTCGGGACAGCTCGTTGATGGGAGACGACCCGGGTTACGCTGGCGCTCCACCCGGGCTACGCCGTTTTGACGCGAGGCCCTAAACTCCCGCGACTGATGACCAGATCCCGGCGAGCTTGCGCTTGAACTGCTGCAGCCGGGTCGGCGGCACGGCCGGCTCCTCGTCCTCCGGCAGGCGCAGGCCGACGACATTGACCCTGCCGCCGCCGAGGCTGCGCGCGACCAAGACAATGCTGTCCAGCGCGAGCTCCGCGCCTTCCTTCGGCGCGCGGTCGAGATGGATGTCGAAATAATCCGACAGCGTCAGCTTCTTCTGGTCCTCGTCGACGGTCACGCCGTAGATCTCGGCAAGCTCGCCGAGCGTATGTTCGCCGGAGACCACGAAGTCGCCGAGCAGATGCGGATCCGGCGCGGTGCCCGGGGGCATGTCGACGAAGAAGCGGTCGAGCGCTTCCGCCCGCTCCGGCGGCGCCAGCAGATAGAGGTAGTCGCCGGGTGCGATCGGGTCGGCCTCAGCGGGGGAGAGGATGTTCTCGTCGCGGATCACCAGCGTCGGCTTCGACCAGGACGGCAGCAATCCACGGCGGAAAAACAGGCTTTTCGCACCGACGGGATAGCCGACCAGTTGCTGCTCGAGCTGGCCGGGCAGGTCCAATTCGACGCGCCGCGGGCCACGGTCGACACGCGGCAGCGCCACGTGCAGCCGACGCGCCGCCGGCGCCAGGGTCCAGCCCTGCAGCAAAAGCGAGATGATGACGACGACAAAGGCGACATCGAAATAGAGATAGGCCTTCGACAGGCCCACCAGCATCGGGATCGAGGCGAGGAAGATCGCAACCGCGCCGCGCAGCCCGGTCCAGGCGATGAACAGCTTCTCCCGCCAGTTGAAGCGGAACGGCGCCATGCAGGCGAATACCGCAAGCGGCCGCGCCAGCAGCATCAGCGCCAGCGCCACCACGACTGAAGCACCCAGGCTGCTGAGCACGCGATGCGGCGATACCAGAAGCCCAAGCAGCACGAACATCACGATCTGCGCGAGCCAGGTGGCGGCGTCGAGGAACGCGACCACCGAGCTGTGCGCGCGCGTCGGCCGGTTGCCGATGATGATGCCTGCGAGATAGACGGCGAGGAAGCCGGAGGCATGGGCGATCTGCGCCGCGCCGAAGATCACCAGCGCCGCCGTGGTCACGAACGGCGCGTGCAGGCCCTGCGGCAGAGCGACGCGGTTCATGGCGATCACGACCAGCCGGCCGCCGATCACGCCCACGATCGCCCCAAGCACGGCCTCGCGGGCGAACTCCAGGATGACGTGCGACGCCGAGCTTTCCCCAAGCGAGATGAACTCCACCAGCATCAGCGTCAGGAAGATCGCGAACGGATCGTTGGTGCCGCTTTCGGCCTCCAGCGTGGCGCCGACACGCGGGCGCAGGCGCAACCCCTGGGTGTGGACCAGCAGGAATACCGCCGCGGCGTCGGTCGAGGCCACCACGGCCCCGACCAGCAGCGCCTCGGTCCAGGAGAGGTCGAGCATATATTTGGCCACCGGCGCCGTGACCAGCGCGGTCAACAGCACGCCGGCGGTCGCGAGCACCATCGAGGGCGCCAGCACGGCACGGATGCTCTGGAAGCGCGTGCGTAGTCCGCCGTCGAACAGGATCAGCGCCAGCGCCACCGAGCCCACCAGATAGGTGGTGCGGACGTCGTCGAACTGCAGATGGCCGGGACCGGCATCGCCCGCGAGCATGCCGATCAGGAGGAAGACCAGCAGCAGGGGGGCGCCAAAGCGCAGCGCCAAAAGGCTCGACAGGATGCCGGCCATCACGAGAACTGCGCCAAGCAGGATGGCTATGCTGACCTGATCGAGAGAAGCCATACGCCGTAAGGAAGGAGAAGGGTTGCAATGCATCCTTACCGTCGCCACAGTTCGACGCCAACCCATTTTCTGAACATGGCGTCAGACTTCTGGTTTTACACCCAACCTCACTTCGCCCTCCCGTTGTGGCGATGGTCCGTGCGTCGCGTTTGTGGGATCGTGCCGACCGTTCGAATCAAATTCGCTTGAATCTGCACTTCATGAGATTTCGCCGATGGAAATGGAGCTGAAGGACGTCATCGAGACCCTGCAGATGGCCGCACGGTCGGTCGGCGCGGAGGTCACCTCGCCCTGGTTCTATCTGCAGTTCGGCATCATCCTGGCCGCCGCGGGCATCGCCTATGCGGCCGACGCCGCGATCCGCGTACGGGTCGACACGGATTCGCTGGGATCGCACCTGCCGCTGCCGCTCAGGCATTTCCTGCGCGTGCTGGTCGGCAGCGCCTCGACCGCGGTGTTCGCGCTCCTGATGATCGCGACGCGCATCATCATGGCACATTCGACCTGGCCGAGCCGCAGCTATCTGATCGTGGTCTCAGCCAAGCTGGCGCTGGCCTGGCTGGTGATCTGCCTGGTGACATCGGTGATCCGCAACGCCCTCATCGTCCGCCTGGTGTCGCTGGGGGCCTGGATCGTCGCGGCGCTCAGCATCATCGGCCAGCTCGATGCGACGGCGGAGGCGCTGGATTCGGTCGCAATCGAGATCGGCGGCCTGCGGCTGACGCCGCTGCTCCTGATCAAGGCCGGCGCGCTGGTGATCCTGGCGCTGTGGCTGACCAACATCGCGAGCAATTTCGTCGAGAGCCGCATCAACCGCGCCACCGACCTGACGCCGTCGATCCAGGTGCTGCTGATCAAGATCATCCGCATCGGGCTGATGGTGGTTGCAATCGCCATCGCGCTAAGCGCGGTCGGCATCAACCTGTCGGCGCTCGCGGTGTTCTCCGGCGCGGTCGGTGTCGGTATCGGTATCGGCCTGCAGAAGATCGTCGCCAACTTCATCTCGGGCATCATCCTGCTCGCCGACAAATCGGTGAAGCCCGGCGACCTCGTCACCATCGGCGACAGTTCGGGGCGCATCAGCGCGATGAAAACGCGCTACATCTCGGTTGCCGCCGGCGACGGCCGCGAATTCCTGATCCCGAACGAGGACCTGGTGACGCAGAAGGTCGTCAACTGGACCTATACCGACAAGAACACGCTGGTCAAAATCCCCTTCGGCACCAATTACGACGCCGATCCGCGGCTGGTGTGCAAGCTTGCCATCGAGATCGCCGCCGCGGCGCCGCGGGCGTTGAAGGGCAAGCCGCCGAACTGCATCCTGACCGAATTCGCCGAGGCCGGGATGAAATTCTCGCTGACCTTCTGGATTGGCGACCCTGATGGCCTCGACAACGTCAAAAGCGACGTGATGCTGGCGCTGTGGGACGCCTTCAAGCGCGAGGGCATCCGCGTGCCCTATCCGGTGCGGGAACTTCGGGTCCGCGGCGCCCTGCCGGTCGAGACCGTGATCGAGACTTCCAGCTAAATCCATGGCAGGAAAGGCCATTTCGGCCCCAACCTTGGCTTGCGCTGGCCGCCTCGATCATTAAATTAGGTGAATTACCGCCAGTCCGACAGACCCCGCCAAATGACCCGACCATGAGCTATATCGAAGCAACCGACACCTCCCTACGCAAGACCGGCCAGATCAAGCTGCACGGACAAAGCGGCTTCGTCGGCATGCGCAAAGCGGGTGCGCTGGTGTCGAAATGCCTCGACGAGCTCACCGACATCGTCAAGCCGGGAATCCCGACCTCGCAGATCGACCAGTTCGTACGCGAGTTCGCCTTCAGCCATGGCGCCTATCCGGCGACGCTGATGTATCGCGGCTATCGCTATTCGACCTGCACCTCGCTGAACCATGTGGTCTGCCACGGCATGCCCGGCGACCGCCCGCTGAAGGAAGGCGACATCGTCAATATCGACGTCACCTTCATCGTCGACGGCTGGTATGGCGATTCCAGCCGCATGTATGCGGTCGGGCCGATCGCGCGCAAAGCCGAGCGGCTGATCGAGGTGACCTATGAGGCGATGATGCGGGGCATCGCCGCGGTGAAGCCGGGCGCCACCACCGGCGACATCGGCCATGCGATCCAGAGCTATGTCGAGCCGCAGGGCATGAGCGTGGTGCGCGATTTCTGCGGCCACGGCCTCGGGCGTATGTTCCACGACGAGCCGAACATCATCCATGTCGGCCGGCCCGGCGAAGGCGTGGCGCTGAAGCCCGGCATGTTCTTCACCATCGAGCCGATGATCAATCTCGGCAAGCCGCATGTGAAGATCCTGTCCGACGGCTGGACCGCGGTGACGCGCGACCGCTCGCTGTCGGCGCAATTCGAGCATTCGGTCGGCGTGACCGCCGATGGGGTGGAAATATTCACGCTGTCGCAGCGGAGCGGCGAGAAGCCGTGGACGGTGTAGCCGCGGAGACCCGTCCGCGAGTCCAAAATCACTTTCGATCACCATCGGTTTGACGGGAATGGGCGAAAGCTGTTGCGACGCACACGTCGCTGCCGATGCAGCCCGGCGGGAGAAGTGCGCCGGCCGTGAAACGTGTCGAACGCATCCCCTTTAAGAAGTAAGTGCATTCAAGTTTATTACAATCTATCATTGCATCTATCACAATCCATTTGCAACAGGGGGTTGGCGATGGCGACTGCAAGACCCGGCTTTCGAGCGCGACAGATTGTGGCTTGTCTTGCCGTAGTCGCGGCTTTCGTCGCTGGCCCACGCGCCAATGCGCAGGACACCCTGTTCGTGAGTCAAAGGGTCACAACGCCGGGCGAATACACTGCCGGGATTGAGGGGCCCGCGGTGGATGCATCGGGCAATCTCTATGCCGTCAACTTTCGACAGAGTGGCAATATCGGCAAAGTCGCGCCAGGCGCATCTCAATCGCAACTCTTCACGTCGCTTCCTACCGGCAGCATCGGCAATGGCATCCGCTTTGACCGCGACGGGCGGATGTACATCGCCGATTTCAAGAAGCACAATGTCTTCGTGATCGAGCGCGGCGACACCACGCCGCGTGTCTACTTTCATTCCGATCTTTTCAATCAGCCGAACGATCTGGCGATAGCGGCAGATGGCACGCTCTACGCCAGCGACCCGCGATTTTCAGCAGGCTCGGGTCAGATTTGGCGAATCACCCGCGACGCGGACGGCAAGGGCCGCGGCGAAGTGATGTCCAGCACGCGACCGCGCATGGGCGTGACCAACGGGATCGATCTGAGTCCGGATGGCGCGACACTCTACGTCAGCGAGTCGGATTCCCGGCAAGTATGGGCCTATCGCCTCGATGGCAGCAGACTGCTCGATCCACGACAGGTCAGACGGTTCGCCGATTTCGAAGTCGATGGCCTGCGCACCGACACCAGCGGCAGGATTTTTCTCGCACGGCCTTCGGCAGGCAGTATTGCCATCTTCGCCGCCGACGGATCGCTCGAGCGGGAAGTGCCGCTGCTCGGAAAAGAACCGACCAACCTCACCTTTGGCGGCCCCGATGGCAGGACCGTCTTCGTGACCCAGAAGGACGGCCGTTTCATCGAGGCGTTCCGCACGGATCGTCCTGGCCGCGAGCCTTGCTTGCAAGTGCCGGCAATGTGCTGAAACCGAAACCGCGCCGGGCCACGTCTAGAGCGCGATGATTTTTCTTCGAATTATCATCCCGCTCTATCTTTTTATTTGAGCATGATCTCCGCGCAAACGCTTCGCGTTTGTCGCGAGGGAAAACCGGTATCCACTTTTCCGGATCATGCTCTAATCAGTCATCGCCGCCCATGCGGCGACTGAGTTCGGCTGGTTCGTAATTCTCCCCGATCGACATCGCGCAGATGCGCGAGAGATGGACGTAAGGCAGCCCGGTCTCCTTGGCCCAGGCGTTGAACTGCGCCTGCACCTTGGCGAGGTCGCCTTTCGACTTCACCTCCTCCGCGACATCGAGGCCAGCGTCACGCAGGCAAGAGACGACATCCCTTGACGTGACAAAGCCGTCCCAGCCGAGGAAACGCAACAGCATCTGGCCGGTATTGCCGCCGAGCCGGCTGCCGCGCTTGACCAAAAGGTTCAAGAGCCCGACTTCGTCGGAAGACGGCCAGTCGGCCAGGAATTTGCCGAAGCTGCCGTGCTCGCTTGCGATCTCCTGCACGAAGCGGGCGTTGTCGCGCACCGACATGATCTTGGCGCCGTTGCGCACGATGCGCGTGTCGCTCGTGAGCCGCTCCCAGAATTCGTCCGGCTCGAATGCGAGCTTCTTGGGCTGGAAGCCGAGGAAGGCCTCTTCGAAGCCCGGCCACTTCGCGTCGATCACGCTCCAGGCAAAGCCGGCGCAGAACACCCGCTTCGTCATCTCGGCGAGAACGCGATCGTCTTTCAGCTTGGCCAGGGATTTCGCGTTCGGCGCCGGCGGCAATAGCTTCTCCAGCGCTTTCGCGCCGCCCTTGCGTTTCTCGGCCCGCGCCCGAATAGCCCTAAACGACGTCACGCGGCGAGACCTCTTTGCATTGGCAGGGACGGGCGATCATAGCGTGACGCCTTCCCCGATGCCAATGCGAAGCATCTAGCTGATATCAGCCGTCCTTGATGCGCTTCAGGCGCTCGACTGCTTCCTTCACCAAGGTCTGCATCAGCGCCTTGGCAGGGAGTTCGCGGGCCATCGCAGCGCCCTGCCCTGCCCAGAGCGGGGTGAAGTCGCGGCTTCCGTTCCGCTCTGCCGCTGCCCGCAGCGGTGCCAGCTCGCCCATCGGCAGCGGAAAATCCGGTACAGCGTCGGACAAGGGACCGACCTCGGCGATGAGACGATTGACCAGGGCACGCGCGGGTCGGCCGGAAAGCACGTTCGTCACCACGGTGCCAAGCTCGCGTGCCTGGCGCAGCGCATCGCGGTGCAGCGGTGGCGTCGCCGCCTCGGGGCAAAGCAGGAAGGCTGTCCCCATCTCCACTCCGGACGCGCCAAGGGCAAGAGCGGCGGCGATGCCGCGCCCATCGGCGATGCCGCCGGCGGCGATCACGGGCGCGCCGACCGCGTCGGCGATCTGCGGCACCAATTCGAAGGTCCCGAGCTGCGCGGCGAGCGCGCGGTTCTGGTCGCGATCGAGGAACGTGCCCCGGTGGCCGCCAGCTTCATAGCCCTGGGCAATCACGGCATCGGCGCCATGGTCTTCCAGCCAGCGCGCTTCCTCGACCGTCGTCGCCGACGAGATCACCTTGCAGCCGGCCGACTTGATCCGGGCCACCAGCGGCGGTGCAGGCAAGCCGAAATGGAAGCTCACCACCTCGGGCCTCGCGTCCTCGACGAATTCGCACATCTCACCGCCAAACGGCGCAAGGTCGGTGCGCGGCCGCGGTGTCGCTTCGTCAATTCCGAACTCACGATAATAGGCTGACAGCCGGTCGTGCCACGCCCGCTCGCGCCCCGCATCGGCCTTCGCCGGCTCGTGGCAGAAGAAATTGAGGCTGACCGGCTTGGTGGTCAGCCGCCGCACCTGCGCGATCGCGTCGGTGACGCGCTGCAGGTCCATGGTGGCGCAGCCGATCGAGCCGAGGCCGCCGGCATTGGAGACGATGGCCGCGAGTTCAACCGTGGCGAAACCCGCCATCGGCGCCAGCACGATCGGGTGTTCGATCCCAAACAATTCAAGCAGACGTCGGTCGGACCACATCGCGCATCTCCTACCAGCGGCCGGCGGAGGCGCCGCCATCGACATGCAGGATCTCGCCGGTAACGAAAGATGCCTTCTCCAGGTACATCACGGCATCGACGACCTCCCGCATCTCGCCCATTCGGCCGATCGGCTGCAGCCCGGCGAGAAAGCCGTGGGCCTCGGGCGAATGCATTGGCGTGCTGATCACACCCGGCGAAACCGCGTTCACCCGGACATTTCGGGGAGCATATTCGATCGCGAGCGAGCGCGTGATCGCGTTAAGCCCGCCCTTGGTCATCGCCGCAAGACCGGCCGCCAGCGACGCCATCGGCTGTTCGGCTATCGTTGCCGTGATGTTGACGATGTGGCCAGAACCCGTCTGCAGCATTCGGCCTGCGACCTTCTGGGTCAGATGAAAGAATCCGGCGAGATTGACCGCGACCGCCTTTGCGAAATCGGCGGCGGAATATTCGGTGAAGGGCTTGGCGATGAACACGCCAGCATTGTTGACAAGCGTATCTATTCGCCCGAAGCGCTCGACCGCCAGGCTGAAGATGCGTTCGGCGGTTTCGGGGTGGGCAATGTCGCCCTCGATCATGAGGACCGACGGATCGTCGCTCTTGCCGATCGAACGGGCAGTGGCCACGACGCGGTAGCCGTTTTCGCGATAGGCTTTCAGCAATTCCGCGCCGATGCCGCGTGACGCGCCGGTGATAATGACGACCTTTCGCTCTGATGTCATATTCGCTCCTCGCAATTGCCTGGGGTGTATGGGAGCGATAGATGCACCATTCGACCGGACGCGGCTTTGCCTCGCTTGCTCTGCTGTTGTCATTTCTTGCCGCTGTCGGGGGATCAGCGGACGCGGATCGGTTACATCCGTAACAAATCAGGCCACGACGCTGCGGCGGTACTGAGCCGGCGTCAGGCCGGTCGCCTGCCGGAACGCGCGGGTGAAATTGGCCTGGCACGAAAATCGGAGCCTGAGCGCGATATCAGCCAGCGGCTGCTCCCTCTGTCCCAGCAGTTCCTTGGCACGTTCGAGCCGCCGCGCGCTGACGTAACGATGCGGCGATCGGCCGACGGCGACCTTGAAGGCGCGGGAGAAATGAAACTGGCTCAAGCACGCGATCGATGCCAGGTGGCCGACCGTCAATTCGCCCTCCAGATTCGTTTCGATGTAATCCAGCACACGTGCCAACCGGCGCCGATCAAGCCCTTCGCGAGCGGGAGATGCGAAGAAGTCGAGCGATAGCTTGCCGAAGTGGTTTTGCACCAATCTTGCGGCCAGGCTCGAGGCCAGCGTCTCCGCGAGCAGCCTGCCGGAAGACGTCTCGCGCTCCAGCTCGCACGTGAGTGCAAATGCGATTTCGGCGACGAGCGGATCGCGAAAACTGCTTTCATGGCGCAGCGACGTCATGACGGATGGAGCGGTCCCTTCACCAAAGCTCTCCGGTGAAAACCGGTTCGGCGGAAGATAAACGTGCAGGACCGCCGGAACGGGGTCGGACAGATCGATCAGGCCATGCCCGACCACCGGCGGAGAAAGCCAGATGGTCCCGCGTTCGGAGACGCTGCGATCGGTGATGCCATACCTCTCGCGCGTAACCACGGACCCATTGCCGCGGACGTCGACGCAAATTTCGATGTCAGGTTGCGGGCTCTTCCAGGCGATCGTGCCACTGCTATGACTGCGAAGCTCCGCCGTGATGTCCGACCAGCCGCGATCGGCGGAAGACGCCAGAAGCCCGCAGGTGCCGTAGCTTTCGAGCCCGTGTGCCCCTGGCGAGGCTGGCTGCTCCGGCTGAGATGCGAACTTAGGCTTTTCATGGGTGGAATTCATTCGACATAACCCGATATCCGGCAATCGACGACAATCCCCCAGTCACCTCAATGTGGCCGGCTCGCAGCCGAATCGCAACGATTCCTGGCCGCCCATCACGCGGAAGCGATCAAGACCCGCCGATCTTCCGGCGCATATCGAAGGCTTCGATGCGTCCGCGGCACTTCATGGTTGCAAAAACCGCGTGGCACGGCATGTTTGGCGGCGATGCCCGCCAAGACCAGCGACCCCACCGACCAGCCCGCCGAGACGCCGCATTACCACGGCCATCGGGAGCGCCTGCGCGAGCGCTTCCATAGCGCCGGCCCCGACGCGCTGAGCGACTATGAACTGTTGGAGATGGCGCTGTTTGCCTCGATCCCACGGCGCGACACCAAGCCGCTCGCCAAGGAACTGCTGAGGCGCTTCGGCTCGTTTGCCGAGGTGATCCATGCCCCCGTGGCCCGCCTGCGCGAGGTCGACGGCATCGGCGAATCCTCGGTCAACCAACTCAAGCTGATCGCCGCCGCCGCCAGCCGCGTCGCCAAGGGCGAGGTGAAGCGGCGCAACGCGCTGTCGTCATGGAACGACGTGCTCGACTATTGCCGCTCCAGCATGGCCTTCGCCGACAAGAAGCAGTTTCGCCTGCTCTTCCTCGACAAGCGCAACCAGCTCATTGCCGATGAGGTGCAGCAGATCGGCACCGTCGACCACACGCCGGTCTATCCGCGCGAAGTGATCAAGCGCGCACTCGAACTATCCGCCACCGCGCTGATCCTGGTGCACAACCACCCTTCCGGCGACCCGACGCCGTCGCAGGCCGACATCCAGATGACCAAGGCGATCATCGATATCGCGAAGCCGCTCGGCATCTCCGTGCACGACCACATCATCGTCGGCAAGAACGGCCACGCGAGCTTGAAGGGGATGCGGCTGATATAGAGCGTTTTCGAGCGAAGTGGACGCCGGTTCGCGTGAAGAAAACGCGTCAAAAAAGAATCCAGAGCGAAAGGAGCGACAACGTGGAATGGACATCCGATCAGGACCGGATCGACTGGAACGTGCTGTCGGAGCTTTATCGGATTGCTCCGCTCGGCGACAAGAAGCCGGAGGATTTGAAGCGCGCGTTCGGGAACAGCATGTACAAATGCTTCGCGTTCGAGGAAGGCATCCTCACCGGCGCGGGACGTGCCGTCGCTGACGGTGTCGATTGCTCCTACATTTGCGACATCGCCGTTCATCCGCGCTTTCAGGGGCGAGGCCTCGGCAAGGAGATCGCGACACGCTTGCGGGATCTGTCGCGTGGCCACAGGAAGATCATCCTGTACGCCAATCCCGGCACCGAACCGTTCTATGAAAAGCTCGGCTTCCGGCACATGCTCACGGCGATGGCCATCTTCAGCAACGAGGACGCCGCGATCAAGAAGGGCTTGATCGCGCCGTCGGCTTAGAGCGTTTTCGAGCGAGGCATGCCCTCGGACTTGATCCGAGGGTGGACACCGGTTCGCATAGCAATCAAGTTTACGCAGATTGCGTAGACTTATCTGCGCAGAAAACGCGTCAAAACAAGAATCTAGAGCGTCGGTTCTGATTCAATCAGAACCGAAATGCTCTGGAGCGTGGCACGATTGGTTGAGCCGGCAGCCGGTTCACTTTACATTTCCCGCTTGTCATCTTTACGGCCCAGCGCCGGCGACGAACAGCACGTCGACCCAGTAGTTATTGGCGTTGAAGGTATTTGTCGGGAAGCTGCTGCTGGTGCCGTAGACATAGACACCATTGCCCCCGCTGCTCGCGCTGGCCGGCGCCGTAAGTGCACCGCTGATATGGTCGGCGGCGAAATAGTTGGGGTCCGCCGAATAAAAGCCGTTGCAGTGATAAGAAGCGACGTAGATCGTGTTGGCGGTCAGTGCCACCGGTGTAGCGAGATTGACAGTTTGCCAGTCCCCGGGGGTCTCGTTGGTGGATGTTGCGCTGGCGAGCAGGGTCCCGGTTTCAGTCCATAGGTTGACGATATGCGGACCAGTGTTCTGCGGCCCTTTGTAAAAGAGAATTGCAAAGACGAGACCGCCGGCCGACGTCTCGAACTTGACCCCGAGTTCGACCGCATTGGAATCGTTGACCGTGATGTTTGCCGGGGTGGTCGTGGCGGTGAAGAGGCTGATGGCATTGGATGGGACAACAGTCAGTGAGACGGTTGCCGAGGCTGTCCCTCCGTGGCCGTTGGTGATTGTGTATGTGAAGTTCGCCGCTCCGAGGTAGCCGCTGGTCGGCGTGAAACTGACCACCTGCGTCGCTGCATTGTAGCTTACGGTTCCGTTGGTCGGGGTGCTGACGCTCGAGATCGACAAGGCAAAGCCGTTGGGATCGGAGTCATTGGCCAGAATCGTAGCGGCCGAAATGGCAAGGACAGTATTCTGGAGCGTTGTAAATCCGCTGTCGTTGTTCGCAACGGGAGGTAGGTTTCCGGTGCCACTCGGGTTGAAAAGTACATCGACCCAATAGTTGCTTGCGTTGAAACTGCTGGTCGGGAAGCTGCCGCTGGGGCCGTAGGAGAAGACTCCATTGCCGTTGCTGCCGGCGCTGTTGGGGGCCGTGAGCGGCCCACTGGTATGGTCAGTGGCGAAGTAGGCCTCGTTCACCGAGTAGAAGCCCTTGGTGTGATAGGACGCGACATAGATCGTATTGGCGGTCAAGGTCGCCGGTGTGGGCAAACCCACGGTCTGCCAACCACTCGCGGTTTCGTTGTTGGATGCTGCACTGGCCAGCAGGGTACCCGTCGAGGTCCACAGATTGACGACATGCGAGCTTGTGTTTTGCGGACCCTTGTAGAAAAGAATTCCGAGGACCTGGCCGGCAACGGATGTCTCGAACTTGACCCCGAGTTCGACCAGGCTGGGGTCATCCACTGTAATCGTTGCCGGTGTCGTCGATGGTCCGAACAGGCTGACGGTGCCAGCACTCACGGTCAGCGATACAGTCGCGGAGGCGGTGCCGCCATGGCCGTTGGTGATTGTATAAGTGAAGCTGGCTGTCCCAAGGTAACCGGTCGTCGGTGTGAAGCTAACGACTTGCGTTGTTGCATCGTAGCTCACCGTTCCATTGACCGGGCCGCTGACGCTTGAGATGGATATTGTGTAGCCATTTGGATCCGTATCATTAGCCAGGATCGAGGCGGCCGGAATGGACAGGACGGAGTTCGGAAGGGTGACAAAGCCTCCGACGTCATTCGCGATGGGTGGAAGGTTCCCGATTCCACCAGCGCGGTTGAATACCAAATCGACCCAGTAATTGCCGTTCAGATTTGAGCTCGCGGGAAAAATGCTCGTCGATCCATAGGCAAATACACCATTGACGCCAGCGGCCGGTGCGCGCAACGGACCCGCGCTCCGCGTATTGAGAAAGTAGTTCAAGTCCGCCGAATAGAGGCCCGTAGCGGTGTGGTACGACGCAACGTATGTGGCGCCTGCATTGACAGTGACCGGAGTCGGAAAATTGACCTGCTGCCAACCGCTTGACGTTTCGCCGGAGAAGGCCGCGGTTGCAAGCAACGTTCCGTCGGCGCTCCAGAAATTGCCGACGTGCGGCCCGGTGTTGAGCGGCTCCTTGTAGAAACGGATACCGCTGACAGTGCCGGCAGAGCTGATCTGCACTCGGATACCAAGCTCTATTGCCAAGGGATCGTTGGCGAGTACCACAAACGGCGCATCAGCAGGCGTGAAAAGGCTCACGATCGCTGCAGGTACAACGCTTACGGTTACACCGGCGGCGGGTGTCTCCATATTGAGGCTGTCGTCGACAGCACGGGACTTGATGGTGAATGTGCCCGGCTGCAGTGGCCACCACGTGTATGTCCAGCTCGTGGTGCCTGTGGTCGGGTGCCAGGTCGTTCCGCCGTCGGTCGAGACCTCGACGACCGCAACCAGCCCGCCGACATCGCTCGCGGTGCCCGAAATCGTCACCGCTTGCTGCTGGACAAGGCTTGCACCCGAAGCGGGAGTAGAGATCGTCGAGACCGGCGGCGTGTGATCCGTTGATGCGCTGGCGGCAACGAGGTTGGTCTGCAGGGTTTGCGGCTGCACGCCCATGTCCGCAAACAGGTTCACCATGGCCTGCTGTACGTTGGGATCTTCGGGCGTCGGTCCCACACTGCCAAGGTTGCAGTAGTCGTGCGTCGTGTCGAGGCCAAAAGACAGGAAGACCGTTCCCGTACCGAACACGATTGCCCCGCTCGGTGCGCGATACAGGACGAGATTATGTGTCGCAGTCCGGGCGCCGGTGGTGTTGCCATAATCGAGCAGATAGGTGTCCACCGGAAGGACCGTCGATGACACTGCAATCAATCCGCCCGGCCGGAAGCCGTTGTCAGGCGCTTCGTCCCATTCGTAGCCAAGCATGCCGATTGCCAGAGAGCTGGTCGTGCCGGCTTGCACCGCCGTATTCCGCCAGAATCTGAACTGTGCGAGGTTCGAGGGAATCGTGATCGTGTCGCCGCGAAATGAATCCACCTGGAAGATGGTGCCGGTCAGCGCATTTTCAGGACGTCCTCCATCGGACGGAGGGCTGAAGCTCGGATCGCGCCAGGTGCCGGTCCACTCCGGCGACGGATCGATTTTTGCGGCGGCGTGGGTTTCCTTGTAGCAGACGAGAATGCGGTTCGCCGTACCGTTCGCATCCGCTTCCCATCGCGTTTTCCAGTAAACCTCGTTGCCGCTCATGAAGATGAGGTGCACGCCCGCATCACGTGCGGCCTCTACATTGGTCCGGAGATCGCCGGACCAATATTCATCGTGTCCGACCGACATGAACACCCTGTAGTTCGTCAGCGGAATGTTGCCCGGCCCCGCGTCGACGGTTGAGATGTAGGTCACATCGTATCCGTTTCGCTCGAGCCAGCGAATCGCTGCATACTCCCCGCTGAACACGAAATCCTGCGGGCCAGCATATAGCCCAATACCGTCACGTGTGCCGAAGGGCCGGTTGTAGCTGACTTTGAAAGCGCGCCCGTCACCACTCTGCGTCGCATTTCCTCCGTACAGGCTTGCACCGCCCCAGCCGTTGTAGGCATGCCATGTCGTGTCGGAGGTCTTGAAGACGATGTCCCGCGCCACACCGTCATTGCGGACGACAAAGGTCATATGGCTTTCGCCGGCTGTCGCGTCCTGACGGACAAGCTTTGCGATATACACGCCGGAGACCGCCGTCGCGGGGACGGTCCACGTGACGGTGACGCTCCAGTTGGCAGCATCGTACAGACCGATCGACGGATCACCGTCCGGTTGCGACGGCTGGATCGACGCGGCGTTCTGCTGAATGGACGTTACGAAGCGAGCGCCGTCGCCGCCGTAATAGCCAAGGCGATAGATGTCGATCCGGTAGTTCGTCGAATCGGTATTGATCTTGAAGCCGATCTGGCTTCCACTATTGACGCTGATGCTGGTGGCGAAGCCTTCGATATTGGTGGCTGCCGGACCGCTGAGGTCCCATACTGCTTGAGGGGTGCCGGTGTTCTGGTTTTCGATAACGATTGGATTTTGTGCCATTTGCTAGCATCTTTGCTGTGAGAAACGTGACTGCAATAAACCGTCGCCTGCAAAGCTTGGTATCGAATCACCACTCGAGCGTTCATCGACCGATGTTCACAATCTAGTGCAATTGCGATGGCGTCGTGACAGCGTGTTCGATTGATGAGAAACTGGCATCGGCCCCGGAGATTGGCCGATCAATCAGGGAGCGTTGAGCCGATGACGGAAGAGCAACGTCCAACCTGGACAGAAGGCAAGACCTGGTTGTATCGCGGTTATCAGGTCACGCACGCTCGTGACGGAAAAAGCGTGGAAGTTCGCAAAGGCAACGGGCCGCCGATAAAAAGCCTTGCTAAACCGGTCACATACAAGGACGTGACAGATTGCATCGACAGACTCCATCCCTCGGCGCCCTGACGAGATTCCCCGGTCGGAGTACATCAGTGCGGTGATCGTGTGTGAAGCCTCGAGAGAGAAACACTAGGATCGTTCGCATCGCCGAAGACACAGATGGAAACATCGGGCATTAAATAGAAACAAGTGGAAACATAGAAACAAGCCCGCCAGGCCCTCGGAACGGCGAAGCAGGTGACCCTCTCCTTCAAGTGGTGCCCGTGATGCGGCGGCCGTCTTACGGCGCAACCCAGCGTCGCACCGCATCCATCGTATCGGCGGGCGAAGTGTTGAAGCAGATGGAGGCCTCCGGCGCCAGCCGGTGCACGAGGTTGATGATCTTCTCGAACAGCAGCAGTTGCTCGGCGGGCTCGCGCAGACCCGCGCCGATGACGACGCAGTCGAACCGTTTCGACTCCAGCGCCATGGCCACCACCCGCTCGGCGGTATCGCCAAGATCGACCAGACAGGCTTCCGCCTGATAGCCGTGGGTGCGCAACTGATCGATCTGCGCGTCGATATAGTTCCTGATGAGTTCCGGCGTGAGCTGCGGAAAGGCGCTGAAATCCGCGAATGCGGGATCGATGCCGATTGCAAGCACGGTCGTCGCCATAATCCGCTCCTGGTCGGAAAAAGACAGATCGAGACATCAACAGCCAACGCCGCGCACGCCAAGGGCGTTCCTCGTCCCAGCACACGGACAGGTGACGGAAAGAAAGCGCCGATTAGCAGGGGTTTACGTCTTCGGCCGCAACGCAATATCGGAGCTCGGCGATTTTGTCAGCGGTAACCGGATGTTTAAGGGACCATTCACACCATGCTGAGAAACTTCTGGTGACATTTGGAATTTTGATTCGCCGACCGTGAATACCTGATCGACAATTTCATCGCCTGGCCCCCCAACGCAGGAACCCCACACATGTTCGGAAGCCGGAAATCGCGTGCCGGTGACATTGCCAAGACTGCCGCCGACGTCATCACTGCCAACCTGATGGTCGCGGATGCGTCACTGACCATCACCTACATGAACCGTGCGGTGATAAAGCTGCTCACCGACGCGGAAGCCGACATCCGCAAGGAGCTTCCGGGCTTCTCGGTCGCCAAGCTGATCGGCGGCAGCATCGACATGTTTTACAGGGATTCCGCCCAGCGCCACCTTCTGGGACAGTTGAAGTCGCCGCACCGGGAGACCATCAGGTTCGGTGGCCGCGCCTTCGATCTCATGATCACGCCGCTGACCACGGACGACGGGCAGCGCGCAGGCTTCGCCGTGGAATGGTCCGATGCTTCGATCCGGCTGCAGAACCTGGACTTCCGGGCGCAGACCACGGCCATCGGCCGCGTCCAGGCGGTGATCGAATTCAATCTCGACGGCACTGTCATCACCGCCAATGAGAATTTCCTGCGCGCGCTCGGCTATTCGCTGGCCGAGATCAAGGGCAAGCACCACAGCATGTTTGTCGAGGCATCATTCCGCGACAGCCCGAACTATCGGGAGTTCTGGCAGAAGCTGAACCGAGGCGAGTTCGAGACCGGCGAATTCAAGCGGATCGGCAAGGGCGGCAGAGAGGTCTGGATTCTCGCATCCTACAATCCGGTGTTCGATGAGAACGGCAAGCCGTTCAAGGTGGTCAAATTCGCCACCGACGTGACTGAGCAGAAGCTGCGCAATGCCGATTTTGCCGGCCAGATCGCGGCCATCGACAAGTCGCAGGCCGTGATCGAGTTCGCGATGGACGGCACGGTAAGAACGGCGAACGCGAATTTCCTGAAGACGCTGGGCTACACGCTGCACGACATCCAGGGCCGTCACCACAGCATGTTCGTCGATCCGGCCGAGCGTGACCTGCCAGCCTATCGGGAATTCTGGGCTGCGCTTAATCGCGGCGAATACCAGACCGGTGAGTTTCGCCGTGTTGGCGCCGGCGGACGCGAAGTCTGGATCCAGGCCTCCTACAATCCGATCATGGATCTCAACGGCAAGCCGTTCAAGGTCGTCAAATACGCCTCCGACGTCACCGCCCAGGTTATCGCGCGGCTGAAGAGCGAGCGCGTCCGCGGCATGATGGAGCAGGTCGCGGCCGGCGCCGAGGAATTGAATGCCTCGGTGCGCGAGATCTCGGAGGCGATGGTCAAGTCCAAGGAAACGGCTGCGGCCGCCACCGACCATGTGCAATCCGCCGACCACCAGGCGCAGCGGCTGACCGCCGCGGCCGCCTCGATGAGCGGCATCCTGCAGATGATCGGCGACATCACCGGCCAGATCAACCTGCTCGCGCTGAACGCGACCATCGAGTCCGCACGCGCCGGCGAGGCCGGCCGTGGCTTCGCGGTGGTCGCCGCCGAGGTCAAGAACCTGGCCAACCAGGCCAAGCAGGCGACCGACAAGATTGGCGTCGAAATCGACTCGCTGAATGGCATTTCCGTCGACGTGGTCACCGCGCTGGGCACGGTCCGCCGGTCGATCGAGGCGGTGGGCGAATATGTGACGTCGACGGCGGCCGCGGTCGAGGAGCAGAGCGTCGTCACCGGCGAGATGTCGTCGAGCATGCAGCGCGCCGCCAACGAGGCCGCCGCCATCGGCTGACAGCAGCGGATTACCAACGGCTCAGATCGAAGACTTGCCGTATCGGCGGTGGATGCTGCACTCCCTCTCCCGCTTGCGGGCAGGGCTATCGCATATAGCTGTTTGATGGCTGTGAACGAGGCGGGCCTCATGGTTCTCCGAGCGATGCGCAGCATCGTCTCGAGACGCGCCGCAAGCGGCGCTCCTCACCATGAGAGTCTAAGATTCCGCCGCGCAATCAGACCTCATCCTGAGGAGCCCGCCAAAGGCGGGCGTCTCGAAGGATGGGCCGCGAAGGAACCGCCGCCGACTCGACCAAATCGCATCACGCCATAGCGGCTGCTACTGGTCGCGCAGCATGATCAGGGGGTCGGCGCTGTCGGGGACCTTGCGCCACTGCGCATTGTCGTCGGCCTCGAACTGCCAAGTCTCGCCCTTCTCGGACATCAGCAGCATCTGGCCGTGATCGAGCCGCCAGACCGTCGGCGCGAACGCCGTCACTGCCGGATCGCATTTCGGCTTCAAGAAGACCTGGAAATTGTCCTGACCGGCTTCGGTATTGGTCAGCGTCAGGCCGCAGATCGCCTGTCCGTTGCCGCGCACCATCGACCAGTCGCCGATCATCTGGTCCATCGACTTGGCGAGCGCGCGCGCCGCGGCGAGGTTTTGCAGGATGTAGACGCCCTCGCCGGTCCGATGCCCCTCAAAGATGCCGCTCTCGACCTCAGTGAAATCAATCACCGGTTCGCCAACCGCATTCTGCAGCCGCACGATGTCGAGGCCCTTGATGTTCCAGGCGGTGATGTCCTTGGTGAAAGGCAGGGCCGCCGGACACGAAGGCTCGAGCTCGAGCTTGAGGCCTTGGGCCGCGGCATCGCCCTTCAGCGTGACGACGCAGGTCTTGCTGCGCTCGGTGGTCGCAAGCTCCCACTGCCCGATCATTTCCTTTTTCAGCGACGTGGCATCCTGGGACGACGCAGGTCCAGCGCCGCCGGCGATTGCAAGCAGCATTGCCACCACGACGCTGAAACGGCGGACTGACATCGACTATCCCTGATCAACGTCCCTTTACCGGGGTTTCCGCGACGGGCGTGAGCGGCGGCTTGCCGGCGAACCAGCTTTTGAGATTGTCGACCACGAGCTGGTCCATGGCATTGCGCGTTACCACGGAAGCCGAACCGATATGTGGCAGCACCACGACATTCTGCATCGACTTCAGCTCGTCCGGCACGTTGGGCTCGGTGGCGAACACGTCGAGACCGGCGGCCAGGATGGTCCCCGATTTCAACGCCGCGATCAGCGCCGGCTCGTCCACGACCGAACCTCGCGCGACGTTGATCACCACGCCCCGCGGGCCGAGCGCCTTCAACACATCGGCATTGATCATCTTCGCGGTGGAGGCGCCGCCGGGCACGATCACGACAAGCGTATCCACCGCCTTCGCCATCTCGATCAGGTCGGGATAATGCTGGTAGGACACGCCGGCCGCCGGATTGCGCGAATGATAGACGACCGGAACGAGCGAAGCCTCGAGCCTGCGGCCGATCGCCTGCCCGATCCGCCCCATGCCGACGATGCCGACCTTGCGGTCGCGCAGCGAGCCGACGCTCAAGGGATAGTTCTGCGTCTGCCAGAGGCCGGAGCGCACATAGCGGTCGGCCTTGATGAATTCGCGCAGGGTCGCGATCAGGAGGCCCATGGCGACGTCGGCGACCTCCTCGGTCAGGACGTCGGGCGTATTGGTGACGATGATGTTGTGCTCGCGCGCATAGGCGGACTCGACATGGTCGTAGCCGACGCCGAAGCTCGCAACGAGCTCGAGCTTCGGGAATTGCGCCAGCACGGTCCTGTCTGTGGACACGGTGTGATAGGTCACGGCCATGCCGCGGATCTTGGCCTTGGTCTCCGGCGTCAACCGCTCGAGATCGGCGCGGTTTTCGGCAGTGTGCAGGATGAACTGATCGGGAAAGCCGTTCTGCAGAATGGGACGGATCGGCCCGTAGACCAAAAGGTCGATCTTGTCAGAAGAGATAGTTGCAGCCATCAGCTTTCCTTTCCAAGCGCGCTCTCGTGCCAGCGCCGCAATACCAGGTGCGAAATTAGCGCCAGCACCCCATAGATGACAATCCCGGCGACCGAGAGCAGGAACAACGCCGCGAACATACGTGGAATGTTGAGACGATAGCCGGACTCGGCGATGCGGAAGGCGAGACCGGAGCCTGCGCCCGCGGTGCCGGCCGCGATCTCGGCCACGACCGCGCCGATCAGCGACAGGCCGCCCGCGATCCGCAATCCTCCGAGGATGAACGGCAGCGCCGCCGGCAGTTTCAGAAAACACAAAGTCTGCAGCCGCGTCGCGCCGTAAAGCTGGAACAGCCCGGCGAGGTTGCGGTCAACGGAATTGAGCCCGAGCGTGGTGTTGGACAGGACTGGAAAGAAGGCGACGATCCAGGCGCAGACCACCACGGCGGTCTGTTGCTGCAGATAGATCAGAAGCAGCGGCGCGATCGCAATCACCGGCGTGACCTGCAGGATCACCGCATAGGGGAACAGCGAATATTCCAGCCATTTCGACTGGTTGAACAACAGCGCCAGCGCGATGCCGCCGATCGCGGCCGCCACAAAACCTTCCAGCGTGGTCAGCAAGGTGACGCCCAGCGATTGCGACAGCACCGGCCAGTCGCCAATCAGGGTCTGAAACACCGCCACCGGCCCCGGCAGTACATAGGGCTGGATATTGTTGATGCGAACGATCGCTTCCCACAGCACGACAGCGGCCGCGAAGACGACGACCGGCAACAGCAGGCGGACCGCATGCAGCGAGGACTTCATACGCCGGCCTGTCCCGCATAGGCCGGCGCCAGCGCGCCCGAAACCTGGCGGCAGAAGCCGGCATATTCGGCGGAGGTGCGGAATTCCTCGCCGCGCGGCTCGGTCGCGCTGATGCGAAACTCCGCACCGATCCGCCCCGGCCGCGCCGTCATCACGATCACGCGCTGCGAGAGATACACCGACTCGAACACCGAATGGGTGACGAAGATCACGGTCTTGTGCAGCTTGCGCCAGAGCGCGAGCAGATCGTTGTTGAGGCGGAAACGCGTGATCTCGTCCAGCGCCGCGAATGGCTCGTCCATCAGGAGAATATCGGGATCGGTGACCAGCGCCCTGGCCAACGAGACCCGCATCTTCATGCCACCGGACAGTTCGCGCGGATAGGCCTTGGCGAATTCGGCAAGCCCGACCTGCGCCAGCGCCTCGTCGATGCGCGCATCCGCCTCGCCTGTCGGCGCATGGGCAAGTTTCAGCGGCAGGCGGACATTTTCGCGCACGCTCGCCCATGGCATCAGGGTCGGCTCCTGAAACACGAAACCGATCGGGTGATGGCCGCGCATTTCCGCCGCGAGAGGCGAGACGCTGACCGTGCCGGCGGTCGGCGCGGCAAGGCCCGCGATCAGCCGCAGCGCGGTGGATTTGCCGCAGCCCGACGGCCCGACCAGCGACACGAACTCGCCGCGCCGGACGTCGAGGTCAACGGGCCCGAGCGCCGCGACGCCGGTGTCATAGACTTTCGTGACGCCACGCAGGCTCACCGCAAGCGGGGAGCCGGCGTCCAGTTCGCTTGAGGCTTGCTCGGCCATCACGAGAGCAATCTTCGTGCTTACTTCTTCGGCCGCAGGTCGAGCCCGACGCCCTTGTTGACGAAGCGCAGCGTATAGGCCTGGCGGAAGTCGATATCGGAGCGAACGACGCCGGCCCGCACCATCTTGTCGAAGAAGCTCGCCATCCGTTCGTCGGTCATGGCGCCGATGCCGTTCTTCAAGGAGTCGCCGGAATCGACGATGCCGTATTCCTTCATCTTGTCGATGGAATAGCTGAGCAGTTCGTCGGTCATTTCCGGATTGAGCTTCTTGATCATGGCGTTCGCAGCGGCATTGTCGCCGTAGAGATAGTTGTACCAGCCGATGATGGAGGCGTCGACGAAGCGCTGGACGAGATCTGGCTTCTTCTCGACCATCTCGCGACGGGTCTCGATCAAGGTCGAATAGGTGTTGAAGCCGTAATCGGCGAGCAGGAAGATTCCGGGCTTGAAGCTTGCGGCCTTCTCCACCGCGAACGGCTCCGAGGTGACATAGCCCTGCATCGCGCTCTTCTTGTCGACGATGAAGGGTTGCGGGTTGAAGGTGTACGGCTTGACCTTGCTCTCGCTGAATCCGTATTCGGATTTCAGCCACTGGAAGTAGGTCGTCATGCCCTCCTTGGAGACGAGCAGCGTCAGCGGCTTCAGATCCTCGAGCTTGGTTGCCTTGATGTCAGGATGGGTCAACAGCACCTGCGGGTCCTTCTGGAACATCGCGGCGACGGCGACCAGCGGCACGTTGTTGGTGACCGCGTCGAACGACTGCAGCGAGTTCGCACTCATGAAGAAATCGATCTTGCCGGCGATCAGGAGGATGCGATTGTTGTTGTTGGGACCGCCGGGAACGATGGTGACTTCGAGGCCATATTTGTTGTAGGTGCCGTCGACCAGCGCCTGGAAGAAGCCGCCATGCTCGGCCTCCGCGACCCAGTTGGTGCCAAACGAAACCTTGTCCAAGGTCTGGGACCTTGCCGGCGCAAAGGCCGCAACCAGGGCGAAAACGGCTATAGTTAACGCTCGCAGCAAAAAGGCCCGCTTCATGGTTGGACTCCGTCGCTGGTTATGGCCCATGATGGGTGATGGACGCCGAATGCGCCCGCGGCAGGGCCGGCAAATTACCTCGCAAATCCGCGCAAAGGAACGCTTGGCAGAGAAACGTTTGGCATGACTTCCACTGTTCCACCCCGCGACTGGACCGAAATCCGCTGGCCGGAGATCGCTGGCGCCGATCCGGCGCGCTGGATCGCGGTGCTGCCGCTCGCGGCGACCGAGCAGCACGGGCCGCATCTGCCCCTCGGCACCGACATCATGGTCGCCGAAGCCTATCTGGCGCTCGTGCGCGAGCTGTTGCCGGTCGGCCTCCCCGCCACCTTCCTGCCGCTGCAGCCGGTCGGCATTTCCACCGAGCATATCGATTTTCCGGGCACGCTGACGCTGCCGACCAATGTCGCATTGAAGACGTGGACGGCGCTCGGCGGCAGCGTGGCACGCACAGGCGTCAAGAAGCTGGTGATGGTCACGAGCCATGGCGGCAACAGCGCCGCGATGAGCCTGGTCGCGCAGGATTTGCGCGCGCAACACGGGATGCTGGTGATCACCACGAGCTGGTCGCGGCTGAGCGCGGCGGAGAAGCTGTTCGATGCGGAAGAAGTGCGCCACGGCATTCACGGCGGCGCGGTCGAGACCTCGATCATGCTGGCGCGCTATCCGCAGACGGTGCGCAACGAAGCGATCGCGGATTTTCGTCCCGCCAGCATTGCGATCGAAAAGGATCATCGCTGGCTGTCGACGCAACGGCCCGCGCCATTCGCCTGGCAAACACAAGACCTGCACGCAAGCGGCGCGGTCGGCGATGCGACCAAGGCCTCCGCGGAGAAGGGCGAGCGCCTGCTCGATAACGGCGCGCGCGCGTTCTGCGAGCTGCTTATCGATGTCGATAACTTCGACGTGAACAAGCTCGCAGCCGGACCACGCTCGTCCACTAAGCCGCTGTTCTGACAGCCGAATAATCGACAGCCACAGGCTCCTTCCTGCGCTTCGAACCCAAATCGCGGAGGCTCCGTCCAACGGTGCGTGCGGGCCATCCCGGCGCCGCCTTCAACAGGATGGAGTTATCCATGTCGATCAAGACCAAGATTGCTGCTCTCGCTCTCGCCGCGCTCGCTGTCACCGGCACGATCGCGACGTCGACCACCCAGGCGCAAGCCAAGCCGTTCCACCACCACCACTGGGGCTGGGGCGTCGGCGCCGGCCTCGTCGGCGCAGCGGTTGTCGGCAGCGCCATCGCCGCGAACAATGGCTACTACTACGACGGCTATCGCCGCTGCGGCTGGGTTCGCCAATACGATGTGTTCGGCAATTACATGGGCCGCGTGCGTACCTGCAATTTCTGATCGATCGACGGAGCGGTTTTGGTTGACGCGTTTTCCTGGCGCGAACCGGTAAACCTCCTTCGCTCGAAAACACGTCGACCGTGGATTGTGCGTCCGGCACGGGCGCCTCATCCACCCCGTGTCGTACCCCGACCCGCCCGGCTGTCCCCCCGGGCGGGTCATCCACTTCCAGATCTGGCCGCGACAAGATGATCGCGCTTTCTGTTGCAAAACTGTCATTGAGCGATGCCATCCAGCGGTAATAACCCGCCGCTTCTTGCTATTGCGAATTATTCGCAATAGGGATTGCGGTATAGTGTGGCTTCCCCGATCTGGCGTGATGGAGGGGAATCAGGACATGCGATCGGGGCAAGGGCGGCGTGATGATTTGGTGTTGGGGAAGGCGTCGCAGCAGCACTTCGGCAACGGGCACGCCGAACTGTCGCGACGTTCAGTTTGGAAGCATCTCCGCCATGCCGCGCCGCAGCCGATCCCTTGAGCAGATTCTCGGGCACGCGGCGGCCGCGACCTTCGCCTTGAGCGGCCCGGCGGTAGCGGCCGATATCAAACTACCGGTCAAGGCGCCCTATGCACAGCCGCTGTTCAACTGGACCGGGCTCTACATCGGCGCACATGCCGGCTACGGCTTCGGCTCCTCGAATGCAGTGCTGGCCGATCCCCTCAGCAGCACCACCAGCAACAACGTCAGCGGAATGATCGGCGGCGTGCAGGCCGGCTACAATGTTCACCTGCCCTCGGGCCTGCTGCTGGGCGTCGAAGGCGATCTGACCTTTCCGAACTATCTGCCCTCGAATTCAGTGGTGACGTCGCTCGCGACGCCGCGCTCCGACTTCGTCGAGCAATGGGACTATGTCGGAACGATACGCGGCCGCCTCGGCTATGCGAGCGGCCCATGGCTCGCTTATGTGACCGGCGGCTTCGCCTATGCCGGCGGGCGCTTCCTCAACACGTCGACGGCGATCGGCGAGGAGGAGAAGGAGATTCACGTCCGCCTTGGCTGGGCTGCTGGCGCGGGTTTCGAATATGCCTTCGCCCCGCACTGGACCGCGCGGCTCGAATATCTCTACAGCCAGTTCGACAGGGCCAACATCCAGTTCCTGCCGTCAGGGACGCAGTATTCCTCCAGCCTCGACTTCCAGTCGGTGCGCATCGGCCTCAATCGCAAGATCGACTGGCCGGGCGCCCCGGGCCTGACGCCGAAGACCGACATCACCGATCCCGAATCGGATCGCTGGGAAATTCACGGCCAGACCACCTATCTGCCGCAGGGCTATCCGGCGTTCCAAGCGCCCTACAGCGGCACGAACAGCCTGACGCCGGCGCGGCAGGCGCAGGCGACATGGAGCAACAGCCTGTTCCTGAATGCGCGGCTCTGGGAAGGCGGCGAGGTCTATTACAATCCTGAGCTGCTGCAGGGCTTCGGCTTGAACGACACCGTCGGCCTCGGCGGCTTTTCCAGCGGGGAAGCGCAGAAATCGAACTTCGCCTCCCCGCATTACAACACCTCGCGCGTGTTCCTGCGCCAGACCTTCGGCTTCGGCGGCGAGCAGGAGGAATTGCCGAGCGGGCCAACCCAGCTCGGCGGCAAGGTCGACGTATCAAGATTGACGCTGCAAGCCGGCAAATTCGCCGTGCTCGACGTGTTCGACGGCAACGCCTACGCCAAGGACACGCGCAGGGATTTCATCAACTGGGCTATGTGGGCGCCGGGCGCGTTCGACTATTCCGCCGACAAGGTCGGCCTGACCTACGGCGTCACCGCCGAGCTCAATCAGAAGCGATGGGCGTTGCGCGGCGGATATTTCCTGATGCAGTCGGTCTCGAACGCCAACAGCTTCGATACCAATGTGTTCGAGCGCGGGACTTACGTGCTCGAGTACGAGGGGCGCTATTCGCTGTTCTCGCTGCCAGGCAAGATCCGCGCGATCGCTTGGCTGAACAGCGCCTTCTCCGGCAGCTATCGCGAGACGCTGAACAATCCCGCCCTCAATCTCGACATTGCGCTGACCCGTACCGGCCGCATCAAATACGGCTATGTCGTCAATCTCGAACAGGCGCTCTCCGACGATCTCGGCCTGTTCGGCCGCTGGAGCTGGAATAACGGCAAGACCGAGATCATGGCCTTCACCGACATCGACGCCTCGCTGTCGCTGGGCGCCTCGATCAAGGGCACCAAATGGGGCCGACCGGATGACGTGATCGGCATCGGCGGCGCGATCAATTCGCTGTCAAATGACCACCGCGATTTCATCGCCGCCGGCGGTCTCGGCATTCTGATCGGCGACGGCGCGCTCAACTACCGCCGCGAGCGCATCCTCGAAGCCTACTACGCCTACGCCCTGACCAAGCAGGTCACCTTGACGGCGGACTATCAGTTCATCACAAACCCCGCCTATAACGCCGACCGTGGCCCCGTGCACATCTTCGCGGGAAGGCTGCACGGGGAATTCTAGAGCACATCTTTCCGACAAGATTCTGCTCAAACGAAAGGATGGCGGGAAAGATCGGTTTAAGGAATCGTTTCCCGCCGCCTTCGCCTCAGGTGATGAGGAGCCGCAATGCTCGAACAATCCGCTGAGCCCAACCTCATCGACATCCGCGGCGTCTGCCGCTCTTTTCCCAAGGGCAGCGGCGAGAACCTTTTGGTGCTCGAAAACGTCGACCTGACGATCCGCGCAGGCGAGATCGTCGGATTGCTCGGCCGCTCCGGCTCCGGCAAATCGACGCTGCTCCGTATCATCGCCGGCCTCGTCGATCCCTCCTCAGGCGAGGCGGCCTGTCGCGGCAAGAAGATCGCAGGTCCCCCGAACGGCGTCGCGATGGTGTTCCAGTCGTTTGCACTGTTTCCCTGGCTCACGGTGCTGCAGAATGTCGAGCTCGGGCTCGAAGCACTCGGCATCGACGCCGCCGAGCGGCGCACCCGCGCGCTGGCCGCGATCGACCTGATCGGCCTCGACGGCTTCGAATCCGCCTACCCCAAGGAGCTGTCCGGCGGCATGCGCCAGCGTGTCGGCTTCGCGCGTGCCCTGGTGGTGCATCCGGACCTGCTCCTGATGGACGAGCCGTTCTCGGCGCTGGACGTGCTGACCGCCGAAACACTGCGCACCGACCTGATCGACCTCTGGACCGAAGGGCGCCTGCCGATCAAATCGGTGCTGATGGTGACGCACAATATCGAGGAGGCGGTGCTGATGTGCGACCGCATTCTCGTGTTCTCGTCCAATCCCGGCAGGGTGGCGACCGAGATCAAGGTCGATTTCCCGCATCCGCGCAACCGTTTGGATCCGGCGTTCCGGCAGCTCGTCGACAGCATCTATGGGCGCATGACGCAGCGGACCGACGGAAAGTCAACGACGGCGACCGAGATGATGTCCGGCGCAGGCGTCGGCACCGCGCTCGGCCATGTCTCGTCCAATGAACTGTCCGGCCTGATCGAGACGCTGGCAGCACCGCCCTATAATGGCCACGCCGACCTGCCGGTCCTCGCCGGCAGCCTGCAAATGGAGACGGACGAGATCCTCCATCTCGGCGAGTCGCTGCAGCTCTTGCGTTTCGCCCGATTGAGCGAGGGCGACCTGGTGCTGACGGAAGCCGGCCTGCGCTTTGCCAATCTCGAAACCGACGCGCGCAAGAAACTGTTCGCCGAGCATCTGATCAACTACGTGCCGGTGATGGGCCTGATCAAGCGCGTGCTCGACGAGCGCCCGTCCCACACCGCGCCCGCCGCGCGATTCCGCAACGAGCTCGAGGACTACATGTCCGAGGACTATGCGGATGAGACGCTAAAGACCATCGTCTCATGGGGACGCTATGCCGAGCTGTTCGCCTATGACGAACAGTCGGAGACGTTCAGTCTGGAGAACCCGCATTAGCGTTGACCGCGTAGCCCGGGTGAAGCGCAGCGCAACCCGGGACATGTGCATCAACGTTGACGAGCGGTCCCCGGTTTACGCTGCGCTCCACCCGGGCTACGGGCTACGATCTCTTCACCCCGCCGGCTGGAACGAATCGGGGCGGGCCATGGCCCAGGCATCGCGGAAACGGCGGTCCTGGGTGCCTTCGAGCAATTCGCCCGGGCGCAGCGCCGGGTAGAGTTCGGCAAAGGTACGGACTTCCGTGGTCGACGTCCGCTGCGTGAAATGGATTGGCCGCAACTCCTGCGGATGCTCGAGGCCGGCAGCGGCGAGCAGCTCCGCCAGCGCATGCAGCGTCGCGTGGTGATAATTGCAGACGCGCTCGATCTTGTCGGGCACGTAGAGCGCGCGGTTGCGGATCGGGTCCTGCGAGGTCACGCCGGTCGGGCAGCGGTCGGTGTGGCAGCTCAAGGACTGGATGCAGCCCAGCGCGAACATGAAGCCACGCGCCGAATTGCACCAGTCGGCGCCGATCGACATCGCGCGCGCCATGTCGAAGGCGGTCGCGACCTTGCCGGAGGCGCCGATCTTGATGCGGTTGCGCGCATTGATGCCAACCAGCGCATTGTGGGCAAAATTGACGCCTTCGCGCATCGGCATGCCCAAATGGTCCATGAATTCCAGCGGCGCCGCGCCGGTGCCGCCCTCATTGCCGTCGATCACGATGAAGTCGGGATAGATCCCGCTCTCAAGCATCGCCTTGCAGATCGCGAGGAATTCCCAGGGATGGCCGATGCACAGCTTGAAGCCGGCCGGCTTGCCGCCGGACAGCCTACGCATCTCGCCGACGAAGGCCATCATCTCAAGCGGCGTCGAGAAAGCCTTGTGCGAGGCCGGCGAAATGCAGTCTTCGCCCAAGGGAACGCCCCTGATCTTGGAGATCTCTTCCGAGACCTTTGCCGCCGGCAGCACGCCGCCATGGCCGGGCTTGGCGCCCTGGCTCATCTTGAGCTCGACCATCTTGATCTGCTCGTCGGCGGCCACGCGCGCGAACTCGTCCGGATTGAACGTGCCGTCGCGGTTGCGGCAGCCGAAATAGCCGGAGCCGATCTCCCAGATGATGTCGCCGCCCTTCTCGCGGTGATAGGGGCTGACGCCGCCTTCGCCGGTGTCATGCGCGAAGCCGCCCTTCCTGGCGCCGGCGTTCAGCGCGCGCACCGCGTTCGGGCTCAGCGCGCCGAAGCTCATCGCGGAGATGTTGAAGACGGAGGCGGAATAAGGCCTGGTGCAATCGGGACCGCCGATGGTGATGCGGAATTTCTCATTCGAATAGGGCTTCGGCGCTACCGAATGGTGCATCCACTCATAGCCCTCGCGGTAGACGTCCTCCTGGGTACCGAACGGCCGCTTGTCGAGCACCATCTTGGCGCGCTGATAGACGACGGCGCGGGTGTCGCGGGAGAACGGCATGCCGTCCTTCTCGCTCTCGAAGAAATACTGCCGCATCTCCGGGCGGATCTCTTCGAGCAGGAAGCGCAAGTGCGCCGAGATCGGATAATTGCGCAGCACCGCGTGGTGCTTCTGCATGAGGTCGCGGACGCCGAGCAGCGTCAGCGCGCCGAAGATCAGCAAGGGAATCAGGATGACGTCGATCAGCTTCCGGTCGACGATCCCGAACGCGAGCAAGAGAGCGGTGACGACCGAGCAAATCGTAAGCACGATGAAGCGCGGCGAGAACGGAAGCAGCAGCGTTTCCATGAAACCCCTCAGCAGACCCTGCCGGATTGTTGTTGGCGGGCGGGGGAGCCTAATCCATCCCGCGCCATCTGCCATACGGTATAATCGGCCTTCGGGTTCACGGATGTGACACCGGTGCCACCCGGTCCGGGGTGTTGTATTGCGCTGCAACGAAGGAGAACGCGGCCGCCCTCCGCCGTCATTCCGGGACATCGCGCAGCGATGGGCCCGGAATCCACCGGGCCGCAAACGCCTGCGGAGAAATGGATTCCGGGTTCGCGTTTCGCGCGCCCCGGAATGACGGGGGAGAGGGTGGCCTTGAGCAGAAAAGCTCAGCGCTCGACGAAGGCCTTTTCGATCACGAAATGGCCGGGCGCGCTGTGGTTGCCTTCGGCGAAGCCGCGGCCCTCGAACAGCTTGCGCAGGTCTTCCAGCATCGCTGGGCTGCCGCACATCATGATGCGGTCGGTCTCGAGATCGAGCGGTGACTGGTGGATGTCGTTGAAGAGCTGGTCCGAGGTGATCAGGTCGGTGATGCGGCCACGGTTGCGGAACGGCTCGCGCGTGACGGTCGGATAATAGAGCAGCTTCTCGGCGAGCAGCGGACCGAACAATTCGTCGTCGCGCAGATTGGCGACCAGCTCCTCGCCATAGGCGAGCTCGGCCACCTGGCGGCAGCCATGGACCAGCACGATGGTCTCGTAGCGGTCATAGACCTCGGGGTCCTTGATCAGGCTCGCAAAGGGGGCCAGCCCCGTGCCGGTCGACAGCAGCAACAGCCGCTTGCCGGGGATGAGATTGTCGGTGATCAGCGTGCCGGTCGCCTTGCGGCCGACCAGGATGATGTCGCCTTCCCGGATCTTCTGCAGCTTGGAGGTCAGCGGACCGTCCTGAACCTTGATCGAGAAGAACTCGAGCTCTTCCTCGTGATTGGCGCTCGCCATCGAATAGGCGCGCAGCAGCGGCCGGCCATCGATCTCGAGACCGATCATGGCGAACTGGCCGTTCTGGAAGCGGAAGCCGGTATCGCGGGTGGCTCGGAAGCTGAAAAGCGTATCAGTCCAGTGACGAACAGAAAGTACCTTCTCTCGATAGAACGCGCTCATGTGTCTGGTTTTTCCGATTGACCTTACATAAACGAGGTCGAGTAGCGGCTGCTCGACCGCACGAAATTGACTGACATCAAGGGGAAGCCCGCCTGCCCGTCGCGCCGCTGACACACATAATGGAATTCATCCATTGTGCAATTGCGAACTCGGCATGGCTGTCGATTGATTTCGCAGAATGGTTCAAAACATCGTTGTTAAGGTTTCCGGGGCGGCGCAATTAACTTGCTGGAAACGATCCCGATCAAGCAATTAATTCCACAGCGCGCCATCGAGAGAGGAAAATCGACTTGGCGATCCCAATCAGCCAGCGGATCTTCGTCGACGCGGTCACGAAATATTGCCTGGCCCGTAACATTACGGTCGAGGTGCGGTCGGAGGGCTGGCTGATCGTCATGCAACGTGGTGAGCGGCGGCACCTCGCCTTCGCCTATGACGTCGGGCTGAACAGCGCGGTCGCGCACCAGATCGCCAACGACAAGGCGGCCACCGCCGAGGTGCTGCAATGTTCCGGCGTCCCCTGCATCCCCCACACCCTGTTCCTGGGACCGAAGCTTGCAGCCTATACGCGTGCGCCCGGCTCCTGGGAAACGATGCTGCGCCTGCTGGCCGAGCATCCCAATGGCCTCGTCGTCAAGCCAAACGAGGGCACGTCGGGCGACGGCGTCTTCCGGGTGACGACCAAGCGTGCGCTCGAGCTCGCGGTCGGCAGGATCCTGGCGGCCTATCCGAGCCTCGCCATCTCGCCCTATGTCGAGATCGAGGACGAGGTCCGCGTCGTCCTGGTCGATGATCTTCCGGTCGTGGTCTACGGCAAGGAGCGTCCGTTCGTGATCGGCGACGGCAGGCACTTGCTGCTCGAGCTTGCGCTCGCGGCCGTGCCGGCCGGGCGGCGATCGACCGCGCTGCCCGGCCTGATGGCCGAGATCGGGCGGGCCGAACTCGATGCGATCGTCCCGGAGGGCGAGCGGCGCATCCTCAACTGGCGCCACAACCTCGATTCCGGCGCGCGGCCGGTGCTGCTGAAACAGGGCGAGACGCGCGACGCCTGCATCGAGATGGCAATCAAGGCCGCCCGCGCGATCGGCATCCGCTTCGGCTCGATCGACGTCGTACGCACCGACGGCGCCTGGCGGATCCTTGAAGTCAACGCCGGCGTGAAGATGGAAGCGCTCAGCCGCTCGCACCCGGAACTGGCTTATGCCGCGTATGAAGCGGCGCTGGATAGAGTGTTTGCGTAAGCATCAGTGCCGTAGGGTGGGCAAAGCGAAGCGTGCCCACCATCCACGTTCGGTGCAAGAAAGGTGGGCACGCTTCGCTTTGCCCACCCTACCCGTTCGCCCACGCAATCGCGCTAATTGCTCGTCCCCTCGTTATCATTCAGCGCCTTGAAGGCTTCCTCGAGCTGCGGCGAGATCGCGACGTCGAGGCGCTCGCCGGTCGGAAGCCGCGCGACGAACCATTTGTTGTAGAGCGGGATCAGGTCCCGGCCAGAGCCGAGCTTGCGGAAGGTGCGCTCGACCACGTCCTTCAACTGCGGCTCACCCTTGCGGTACATGATGCCGTAGGGATCGTAGGACAGGTAGTCGCCGACCACGCGAAACCTGTCCTGTGACTTGTGCCGCGCGATCAGGCCGTAGAGCAGGATGTCGTCGGTCGCGAACGCATCCGCCTTGCCGTCAACCAGCATCTGGTAGGACTGCTCATGGTCGGGCGAGGTCACGATGTTCAGCCCGAGCGAGAACTTCTTGTCGACATTGTGCATGGCCTGCTCGTTGGTGGTGCCCTTGGTCACCACCACGGTCTTGCCCTTGAGATCGGTCACGCCCGAGACGGAGGAGGTCTTCGGCACCATCAGTTTGGTGCCGGCGACGAAGATCAAAGGCGAGAACGCGACCTGCTTGGCCCGCTCGGAATTCGCCGTGGTCGACCCGCATTCGAGATCGATCTTGCCCTGCACAACAGCAGGAATGCGGTCGTCGGAGGTGACCTTGACGTAGTCGATCCTGAGATTGGCATCGTCGACCTCGACGCCGATCTCCTCCACGATCGCCTCGCACAGTTCGAGGCTGTAGCCGATCGGCCGGTTGGAATGGTCGAGGAAGGAGAACGGCGGCGAGCTCTCGCGGTAGCCGAGCCGCACCACATGCGTGTTCTTGATATTGGCAAGCGTCGAGCTAAGCCCCTCGCTTGCCGTCTGGGCGGCGGCCGGCGTTGCCAGCAGACATGCTACCAGCAACAGGCAGCCGGCCCATATCGCCTTCCTTGTCGCTTTCTTTGGGGGCTGATGCATGCAGCTCTCCCGTCAATGCGCCGGCACCGCGTCACCCGGCACCGCATCGGAAGGCACGGCATCGTCCGGCCCGAGCTCGTGCTCTTCCTTCAGCTCACCTTCCCACTTCGCGACCACGGCGGTGGCGAGCGAGTTGCCGATCACGTTGGTGGCGCTGCGGCCCATGTCGAGGAAGGTGTCGATGCCCATGATCATCAACAGGCCCGCCTCGGGAATGCCGAACTGGCTGAGCGTCGAGGCGATCACGACGAGGGAAGCGCGCGGCACGCCGGCGACGCCCTTGGAGGTGATCATCAAGGTCGCCAGCATCGCGAGCTGGGTGCCGAGCGACATGTCGATATGATAGGTCTGCGCGATGAAGATGCTGGCAAAGGTGCAGTACATCATCGTGCCGTCGAGGTTGAAGGAATAGCCGAGCGGCAATACGAAGGCCGAGATCCGGGACGAGGCGCCGAAGCGGTTCAATCCCTCCAGCGTCTTCGGATAGGCGGCTTCCGAGGATGCGGTCGAGAACGCGATCATCAGCGGTTCGCGGATCAGCCGCAACAGATGGCTGTAGCGCGGACCGATCACGATGAAGCCGACGATGACCAGGATCCCCCACAGGATCAGGAGCGAGACATAGAAGCCGCCCATGAACACGATCAGCTTCCAGAGCACGCCGAGCCCGTTCTTCGACACCGTTGCCATGATCGCGGCCCACACAGCAATCGGCGCGAACAGCATCACATAGCTCGTGACTTTCAGCATGATATGGGCGAGGTCGTCGATCAGGGCCATGATCGGCTTCGCCCGCTCCGGCATTGCGCCGAGTGCGACCGCGAAGAACACCGCGAACACCACGATCTGCAGGATCTCGTTCTGCGCCATCGCATCCGCGATCGAGGTCGGCACCAAGTGAATCAGGAACTTCTCAAAGGAAAACGCCGAGACCGGCAGGCCGGTCGACTGGCCCTTGTCGGGCAGCGTGCCCGGGAAGTTGGCGCCGGGCTGCAGCAGGTTGACCATGACGAGGCCGAGCAGGAGCGAGACGAAGGAGGCGGTGACGAACCAGCCCATGGTCTTCGCAAAGATACGCCCGAGCCGTGCGCCGGGGCCCATATGCGCGATGCCGCCGACCAATGTCGCAAACACCAGCGGCGCGATGATCATCTTGATCAGCCGCAGGAACAACATCGCGATCAGGTTTACGTCGGCTGCGATCTCGGCCCGGCTATCGGGCAGGAAGTTGTAGACAAAGGCCCCCATCACGATGCCAAGCGCCATCGCGATCAGAATGTACTGCGTAAACCTGCTCGACATGTTCTTACTCCCGTAAGTCACCCGGCAAGCGATGGAGTGTGGCAGATTTACGCACCGGCGCAACACGCTTTCGACCTGCGCGCGCATTGCTGCATGTTCCAGTTGTGGAATAGACACGCGGGGACTAGAGCATGATCCGGAAAAGTGGGAACCGGTTTTCCGGAAAGATCATGCTCAAACAAAAAGACGACCGTGGGCAGCGCACAATCTGTGCAGTCGGCCGCGCAGCGAGCACGCAATTGCATCGGGATTGACCAACAAAGGGAGGAACACCATGAGCGAGGCTATCAATCGTCAGATCCTGCTGGTGGAGAAGCCGACGGGGAAGCTTGGGGCTGAGCATTTCAGGATGGTCAACGGCAGCATCCCGGAGCCGAAGGACGGCGAGGCCCTGCTGCGGCTGCGCTATCTCTCGCTCGACGCCGCCAACCGCGCCTGGATGCATGGCGCGACCTACCGCGCTGCGGTCGAGGCCAACACCGTGATGTCCGGTGGCGGCATCGCCGAGGTGGTGGCGTCGAAGGCGCCAGGCCTTGCGCCAGGCGACATCGTGTTCGGCGACACCGGCTGGCAGCACTATGCCGCGGTGCCGGCAAGGCATCTGAACAAGATGCCGAAGCTCGAGCCGATGACGCACTTGCTGAGCGTGTACGGCATCGCCGGCCTCACTGCCTATTTCGGCCTGCTCCATGTCGGCAAGCCCAGGGAAGGCGAGACCGTCGTGGTCTCGGCCGCCGCCGGCTCGGTGGGTTCGATCGTCGGACAGATCGCAAAAATCAAGGGCTGCCGCGTGGTCGGCATCGCCGGCGGCAAGGACAAGTGCCACTGGCTGATCAGCGAACTCGGTTTCGACGCCGCGGTCGATTACAAGGACGGCGGCACCTACAAGGCGCTGCGGTCGGCCGCGCCTGATGGCATCGACGTCTATTTCGACAATGTCGGCGGCGACATCCTGGAAGCCTGCCTGCCGCAGATGAACAACCGCGGCCGAATCGCCTGCTGCGGCGCGATCTCGCAATATGACGGCGTCCCCTCCGCCCACGGCCCGCGCGGCGTGCCCGGATTGATCGTCGTGAAGCGGCTGATCATGCAGGGCTTCATCGTCATGGACTTCATGGACCAGCGTGACGCGGCGCTCGCCGACCTGCAGTCCTGGGTAGCGTCGGGCAAACTGAAGGTGCAGGAAGACGTGATCGACGGGCTGGAGAACGCGCCGGCCGCGCTGATCGGCCTGCTCGCCGGCGAAAACCGCGGCAAGCGCATGATCCGGGTGTAGCCCTAAGCACACAGCCGTCGTCCCGGCGAACGCCGGGACCCATAACCACAGGCTGTTGTTGTGGCAAGAGCAAGCGGTTGCGGCGGAGCACGCTACAAACGGCTGTGGTTGATGGGGTGGACGGCCCCCTACGGCATCAGTTGTGCCAGAATGAGGTTGTCGAAATCTCAAAC
>NZ_JAQMIL010000076.1:0-50042 GCF_029990105.1 Bradyrhizobium sp. Arg237L
TTTGTTGCACGGGACCCATGGGTGCAACCGGCACCCGGCTTTCCCTGCGCCCTCTGTTCGATGAGAGGGTGGAAAGTGACGCAAAGCTCGGGCATCTCGTGCCGCGAGAACGCGAACTCATATCCTCTCCGCTGTTTGACATTTGAATCAGGACCTGACCCCGTCATTGCGAGCGCAGCGAAGCAATCCATGTCTCGGCAAGTGGAGCAATGGATTGCTTCGCTGCGCTCGCAATGACGGGGAGAGAACAAGCCAAGCGCGCAACTGCCGTAGGGTGGGCAAAGCGCATACTTGCACCGTTGTTCAAACAAACACAGGCGTAAGCGTGCCCACCATCACGAGCGGAGTGCTGGAAGGTGGGCACGGCGCGAAGAGCGCCTTTGCCCACCCTACGGAGCGGACGCTCACGCCGCGCCCGTCACGACAGCCGCATCTCGAGCAGCCGGCGGCCTTCGCCCTTGAGCAATTTCTTCACGGCGCTGGAGGCGATCACCTCGCCATTGTTGGCGTAGGCTTCGTGGTTCTTCTCGATATCGTCGAGGCGATAGAGATAGTTGACCATGATGCCGGCGGATTCGCGCAAGCCTTTCGGCGCGAGGTCGCCGAGCCAGTTGATGCGCTCGAGTCGCGCGCCGTTGCCGAGGTGGAACCGCGCCACGGAATCGATCAGCCGTCCCTTCGGCGTCCGCGCCTTCAGGAAATAATAGGCGGCGAGCGGCTCCAGCACGGTGCGGAGCTGCACGGCCAGCTCGGCATTCTCGAACCAGTCGGGCTTGCCGAGGCCTTCGAGCAGCACCCGGTCCTCGTCGGAGAGCGGCGCGTCGGTCGCCTGCCTCAGCCATTGCATGAAGCCCGGCACCGGCGACAGCGTCACGAAGGTGTCGAGCTTCGGCAATTCGCGGCGCAACTCCTCGACCACTTGCTTGATCAGGAAACTGCCGAAGGAGATCCCGCCGAGCCCGCGCTGGGTGTTCGAGATCGAATAGAACACGGCGGTGCGGGCGCGCTCGATCGCTACCGGCTCGCGCTGCTCGGCAAGCAGAGGTGCGATCGCGCCGGGGATCGTCTCGGTCAGCGCGACCTCGACGAAGATCAGCGGTTCGTCGTTCAGCGCGGGATGGAAGAACGCGTAGCAACGGCGGTCGATGGGATCGATGCGGCGGCGCAGGTCGTTCCAGTCGCGGATCTCATGCACCGCCTCGTAGCGAATGATCTTCTCCAGAATATTGGCCGGCGTCGACCAGTCTATCCTGCGCAGCACGAGAAATCCCCTGTTGAACCAAGAAGAGAGCAGATGGGTGACGTCGCGATCGAGCGACTCGAGGTCCTTGTTGCCTTTCATCAGGTTGAGCAGATCCGCACGCATCGCCACCAGTTCGCTGGTGCCGCCCGGCGCGCGGTTGAGCCGGCGGATCAGTTCCTGCCGGCGCGGCTCGGAGGCAAAATGCAACTCGCTGGCTTCGCCGTCGTCGGAACCCTTGCGCCAGGCCTCGATCGCCTGCATCAGCTTGGCGCGGTCAGGGCCGAAATCCCGGGACAACGTCTGGAAGAACGCCAGCCGCTCCGCAGCGTCGAGATGGTGATAGCGGTCGAGTACCTCGCGCGCCAAGGCGGTGCCGGAGGCTTCGCCGCGGCCCGACAACAGCGCTTCGCACAATTCAAGAAGCTCGGAAGCGTCCTGCTTCGCGTCCAACGAATTGCCTCGCCGGAGCAGCGTGCGGCCGCGCTCGGAAATCGTTGCAAGCAGGTCGGAGAAAAAGGCACTGGCCATGGGAGGGATCGAATCCGGTTACACCGAACCTTACATAGGATTTAGGTTCCTGCCGACTATAATCAAGAACACCATTTTGTCATGACTTGCCAATGAAGTCTCGCGTTCATTCCTTGCCCGCAAATTCTGTCGGCGTCTTGCCGGTCACCTGACGGAAGGCGTGAGAGAACGCTGGAACGCTGGCATAACCAAGGTCGGAGGCGATCTGCTTGATCGACACATTAGATTCTGTCGACAATCGTTCGATTGCGGCTGCGATGCGGGCGCGCTGGTACCAGCTCTTGAAACTGAGCTGCGTCTCCGACGAGAACAGACGCGACAAGGTTCGCGCCGACGTGCCGACCTCGCGCGCTAGCGTCTCGATTTCATATGGGGCGGTCGGATTGGCGAGGACGATGTTGGCGGCGCGCCGGCAGCGCGGTTCCTGCGGCAGCGGAATGAAGGTCGCGGAATCCTCGGCCTGGTCCAGTTCCAGCATGAGGAGTTGCAGCAGAAGCGCGGTTCGCTCGTGATCATCCCGTCTGTCGAACAGCGCCAGGATGGTCTGGTGCAAGAGCGGCGATATCCGCACCACGAATTCGGAGCCGAGGCTGTTGCCGCGCGCGTTGCGCTTCAGCCACGGCAATTCGAAATACAGCGTCCGCATCTGGATGTCGGCGAGCACGTCGATCGAATGCTCCAGCAGGGCTGGCACCCACACCGCGCGATCCGGCGGCACCAGCCAGCGGCCCTTGGGCGTCGTCACCTGCATGGTGCCCTCGGCGGCGTAGACCAGTTGCGATTCGCGGTGCATGTGGGTGTCGAGCCGCACGCCCCGCCGGTAGTGGCGCGCGACCAGATGCACGCCGTCGCCGGTGGCGCGCTGGCCCCGCAAGATCGCGGCAATTGGCGTTTCGGCGACAGTCATTGGCGACATCCCGTCAGGACAACTCCCTATAACCTAGTTCGGAAAGCAAGAGGATTCCCCAAGGGAACATCTCAAGAGGACTTCTAAAGGGATCGAAACAGGATCAACGCATGAACAGCCCCGGCCGGGTGATCACCTACGTCAACGCCGCCCATTTCATTGACCATTATTCGATGCTGATCTTCGCCGCCGCCGTCATCGTGATGGGGCCGGCGCTTGGCATGGCCTATTCGGAATTGCTGCCTTACGCCACCCCGGGCTTCATTGCCTTCGGCGCCGGCTCGCTGCTCACAGGCTGGCTCGGCGACCGCTGGAGCCGCCGTCATATGATGGTGATCTTCTTCATCGGCATCGGCCTGTCCATGATCTCAGTCGGCTTCGTGCAGACACCTCTGCAGCTTGGCGCGGCGCTGTTCGCGATCGGCGTGTTCGCCTCGATCTACCATCCGGTCGGCACCGCCATGATCGTGTCCTATGCCGACAAGCTCGGTCGCGAGATGGGGCTGAACGGGGTCTGGGGCAATCTCGGCGTCGCCTCCTCGGCGCTGGCCACCGGTGTGATCGGCCAGTATCTCGGCTGGCGCTTTGCCTTCATCATTCCCGGCGTCCTCACCGTGCTGCTCGGCATCGTCTTCGCGCTCAGCGTGGTGCATGAGGATCGCAAGGGCACCAAGCAGGCCGCAGCCCAGGCGCGCGTCGCGAAGAAGGACATGTGGCGGGTGATCCTGGCGCTCCTGATCGTGGTGATCGCGATCTCGACCACCTTCAACGCGGTGACGGTGGCGCTGCCGAAACTGTTCGCCGAACGGCTCGCCGACCTGACCAGGAGCCCGGCGCTGCTCGGCGTGATCGCAGCCAGCGTCTATGTGTTCGGCGCGATGACGCAGTATACGATCGGCAAATTGCTCGACCACCATTCGCTCAAGACGGTGGCGCTGCCACTGTCCTTCATGCTGGCGCCGTTCCTCTATCTGGCAGCGACGCTGTCGGACCTGCCGCTGATCCTGGTGTCGATCGGCATCGTGATGGGCGCCTTCGGCCAGGTTACGGTCAACGACGCCATGGTCGGCAAGTACACCAGCGAGGAATGGCGCTCGCGCGCCTATGCGGTGCGCTATTTCGTCGGCTTCACCGCGGCCGGCGCCTCGGTCGGGCTGGTCGCCTGGCTCTATGAGCAGGGCGGGTTCGTCACCATGCTGCGTGCGTTCGCCGCGCTCTGTCTATTGGCGATTGCGGCGGCCATTATCCTGCCCCGCGAGATCAGGACGCCGGCACCGCAGGTGAATTGAGGCTGGGGATATTTGGTCGCGGACACGCAAGGTTGATCGCTGTGTGAACTGCATCACTTCATGCGTCGCACAATATCTGGCAAACTTGTTCCGGGTGAGGAGTGTGATAGGCTCTTTATGGGTAGATCTTTAGGTTTCGGGGGCTGAGGCTAATTGCGCCTCAACGCTGTATTTGCGGTTTTTGGAGCCCAACCGATCCATGGGTGAGATTCGCGACTTCAAGTCGGGTAGGCACGAGCGGCCGCCGGGTGATCCGACGCCGCGGCGCCTTGCCGCGATCGTCGCAGGCGACATCGCCGGCTACAGCCGCCTGATGCAGCTCGATGAGGAGGGCACGCACAACCGCGTCAAGCGGATCGAGCGCGACCTGATCGAGCCGACCATCGTGGAGCATCACGGCAAGCTGGTGAAGACGACCGGCGACGGCTTCATTGCGATGTTCGACAGTCCGGTCGAAGCCGTCAGGTGCAGCATCGTGATCCAGCAGAACCTGGTCGGCCGCAACGCGGCGGTACCGAGGGACTACTGGATTGAGTACCGGATCGGCGTCAATCTCGGCGACGTCATCATCGAGCCCGACGATATCTATGGCGACGGCGTCAACGTTGCGTCGCGCCTTGAAGGGATCGCCGAGCCGGGGCAGGTCTTCATCTCCGGTGGCATCTACGAGCAGATCAAGCACAAGCTGGTGTGCGGCTACGAGTCGCTCGGCGACCGCAAGGTCAAGAACATCACCGATCCGGTGCGGGTCTATCGCGTGCTGCCGGATGCGGCGGCCTTCCAGCGGACGCGCCGGCGGCGCGAGAACATCTTGATCTTCCTGCTCAGCATCACGCTCGCGATCATCGCCGGCGGCATCCTCTGGTCCTTGCTGATACCGCGGAGCGAAAAGCTGGCGCTGCGGACGCCGGCGCCAGCGGCATCGCCGGCGCCCGTGGCATCGCCGAAGGCGACTGAGCCGGCACCCGCCACGAAACAGGCGGCAGCTCCCGCTGCCAGTCCCACGGCGCAACCGCAACTGCAGCCTTCCGCGAGCCCGGCCGTCACCGCGGTCACGCCCCCGACGCCTCCCACGCCTTCCGCGCGGGAGCCCGAGATGGTCGCGCTTCAGGGCGGCAGCTTCTCGATGGGCAGCAATGACGATGCGTCGGAGCGGCCGATCCGAAGGGTGACGATCAAGCCATTCGCCATCGCCAAATATCCGGTCACGGTCCGCGAATGGAACGCGTGCGCTGCCGCCAAGGTGTGCGGCTTCACGGCGACCGGAAAGGACGAGGCGCCGGTCACCAATGTGAGCTGGAGCGATGCCAAGCAATACGTTGCCTGGCTCGCGGACGTCACGAAGAAGGCCTATCGGCTTCCGAGCGAAGCCGAATGGGAGTTTGCTGCCCGCGGCGGAACGCAGACCAGATATTGGTGGGGCGAGCAGATGCAGCCGGGTGTGGCCAGTTGCAAGGATTGCGGCGACAGCGCAGCCGCCGAGCAGCCGACCAAGGTCGGCAACTTCAAGCCCAACCCATTCGGGCTGCATGACATGGGCGGCGGGGTCGACCAGTGGGTGGAGGATTGCTGGCACAAGAACTATCAGGGGGCCCCGGCCGACGGTTCACCCTGGCTTGGCGGAGACTGCACGTCCCATGTGCTCCGCTCCGGCTCCTGGAAGAATGACACGCGTTATGTACGACCGGCCAACCGCGATAATTACGACACCAATGTTCGATATCCGACCCATGGGTTCCGGGTCGCGCTGTCGCCTTAAAGTATTTGGATCGGTGAGGGGGCAATGAGAATTGCACGTACACTTCTGATTTCGGCTGTCCTGTCGTCGCTTGCGAACGTTGTGCACGCGCAGGACAAGCCTGCACCGAAGGATGCGGTCCTGTATTTTGTCTGGCCGCAGAATGGCGCTACGATCAAGGGCGCATTCTGGGCCCGCTTCGGCCTGCGCAACATGGGCGTGACCCATGCCGGCGATGACTATGCGAACGCCGGTCATCACCATCTGCTGATCGACGTAAACGAGCCGCTCAATCCGAACGAGCCGATCCCATCGGACAAGTCCCACCTGCATTTCGGTGCCGGCCAGACCGAAGCGCGCATCGAGCTGCCGCCCGGCAAACATACCTTGCAGCTCGTGCTCGGCGATGCCAAGCACTATCCCTTCAAGCCGCCGGTCGTCTCCGAGAAGATCACGATCCGCGTCAGATGAATTTGTAGCGACAGACTCGGCGCACAGATCTGGCGTGGAGGAAGCCAATGCCCAGCCAGTTGCCGCTTATCACAGGCCTTGTTGTCGCGGTCGCCATGATGGCCGCCCCGGCCAGTGCCGACGCGCTGAAAGACGAGATCGCGCCGACCGGCAAGCTCCGCGTCGCGATTGCGATCAGCCCGGCGGGCGGCGCGTTCTGGTGCACCAAGACCGAAACCGGCTATGCCGGGGTGCCGGTCGATCTCGGTAAGGCAATGGCCGCGCAGCTCGGCGTGCCCATCGAATATGTCGTGCACCAGAATTCCGGACAGATCGCCGATGCGGCATCGAAGGGCACCTGGGACGTCACCTTGCTGCCCAAGGATCCCGAGCGCGAAACCAGGATGACGTTCGGCCCGATCTATGAAGTCGCGGATGCAACCTACATCGTCAGGCCGGGCTCGACGGTCACGAATTTCGCAAGCCTCGACCAGCCGGGCGTCAAGGTCGCTGCCGTCAACAACACCACAACCATGCGCGGCGCTATTGCGCACCTGAAGAACGCCAAGGTGACGGGCTATCAGACCTATGACGAGATCTTCAGTCTCCTGAAGAGCGGCGAGGTCGACGCGTTCGCACTCTCACGCGACCAGCTCAATGCGATGGCGAAGAAAATTCCGGGCACGCGGGTGCTGGACGAGACCTTCAAGCAGACGGTGACTGCGGTTGCGGTCCCGCTAAATCATCCGCTGTCCGCGGCCTTCGCGAGCAAGTTCATGACGGAAGCGACTGCCGACGGCACGCTGCGCAAGGCCTATGACAACAACGGGCTCAAGGACACGCCGATCCGGACGCAGACCAAATAAGCATCCAGTCCTCAGCGTGCGTGCCATATGGGCAATTTGCCCAAATTGGCGGCATGGCGTTCGCCAAGCCGGCGCAGCGACAACGGCCAAAGTCCCTGTAATTCCAGGCACCAATCGGCGAAGACCGCTGTTGGCACATCGATTGCTTTTGGATGCCCCAGTCAATGACGACTGCCGTCCTCCGGATCGCCTAGGCCAGCGTTGGCTGCAGGCGCAGGGATCAAAGCGACCTTCTTAGGGCGCGGCGAGCAGTCGTTAAAGACGCCACCCACATCCCTGTTCCAACCGGGCTCCGCCAACCGCAGCGTCGCAGCAGGAATCTCATTCCTGTCGCGCCGCAGGTTCGGCGCGCGTCCAGGACGGCCACTCATCCTTCGTATCAGCGCCGCGGCCAAACCGTGGTGCCCTTGGTTTTGCGAATAAGGGGAACTTGAATGGCCTATCTCGTGCCTTCGGAATTTGTCACCAAGATGGTGGACGCGGGTGAGTCGAAGATCTTCATGTCGACGCGCGACACGGTGATCCGTGCCTATATGGCAGGTGCGATCCTGGCGCTCGCCGCGGCCTTTGCGGTGAGCGTCAACGTATCGACCGGTGTGCCGATCGTCGGCGCGGCGCTGTTTCCGGTCGGTTTCTGCATGCTCTATCTGTTCGGCTTCGATCTTCTGACCGGCGTATTCGTGCTGTCGCCGCTGGCCTGGATCGACAGGCGGCCGGGCGTGACGCTCGGCGGCGTACTGCGCAACTGGGGCCTGGTGTTCATCGGCAATTTTGCCGGCGCCTTCACCGTGGCTGTGATGATGGCGATCGTCTCGACCTTCGGCTTCTCTTCGCCGCCCGACAAGGTCGGCCAGATCATCGGCACCATCGGCGAAAGCCGCACGGTCGGTTATGCCGCGCACGGCGCGGCGGGCATGCTGACGTTGTTCGTCCGCGGCATGCTCTGCAACTGGATGGTCTCGGCCGGCGTGGTCGGCGCCATGATCTCGACCACCGTCAGCGGCAAGGTGATTGCGATGTGGATGCCGATCATGCTGTTCTTCTTCATGACCTTCGAGCATTCGGTCGTGAACATGTTCCTGTTCCCCTCGGGGCTATTGCTCGGCGGCAAGTTCACGATCATGGACTATCTGATCTGGAACGAGATTCCGACCGTGCTCGGTAACCTCGTCGGCGGTCTCGCCTTCACCGGGCTGACGCTCTACGCCACTCACGTGAAGACAGCGCCGAGGCGCGAGCGCCTCGCGGCTTGATCTGATCGCGCATATGGGTCTCTCCTTGCGGAGAGACCCATTGCCTCCTCACCTCGCGATGTCGCGCCATTTGAAAATATCGGTCGGGCAGTGTTCCGATAAGGGCCGCAAGGAAACCAATCAGGATTTCCATGGCGTCCTGATGCCGAGCGAGCCGCTGCTCGGCCTGAAGGGCATCGCGATCGTGCTCGCCGACGGGATCAGCTCCAGCAGCGTCAGCCGCATCGCGAGCGAGTCGGCCGTCAAGGGGTTCTTGACCGACTATTACTGCACCTTGGAATCCTGGTCGGTGAAGACCTCGGCGCAGCGCGTGCTGGAAGCGACCAATTCCTGGCTGCATGCGCAGACCAGGCGCAGCCAAAATCCTTACGAAAAGGACAAGGGCTATGTCTGCACGCTGAGCGCCATGGTGATCAAGTCGACCACCGCGCACATCTTTCATGTCGGCGACTGCCGGATCTATCGCCTCGCCGGCAACGGTCTTGAGCAACTGACCACCGACCACCGCGTGGTCCTGTCCTCGGTGCAGAGCTATCTCGGCCGTGCCTTGGGCGTAAATCCGCAGGTCGAGATCGACTACCAGTCGTTCAAGCTCGAGCGCGGCGACACGTTCCTGCTGGCGACCGACGGCATCTATGAGCATGTCGCGCCGCGCCAGTTGGCAAAGGCGATCGTCGACGGCGCCGATGATCTCGACAAGACGGCCAAAACGATCGTCGAGCAGGCCTATGAGCGCGGTAGTCAGGACAATCTCACCGTCCAGATCGTGCGTATCGACGAACTGCCGGAGAGCAGCGCCAGCGAGGCGTTCGGCCAACCGAGCGAGTTGCCGTTGCCGCCGCTGTTGGAAGCCAGAATGGCGTTCGACGGTTACACCATCGTGCGCGAACTGCATGGCAGCAGCCGCAGCCACATCTATCTCGCCGTCGATAACGACGCCGGCACCACCGTGACAATCAAGATTCCGTCGATCGATCTGCGCGACGATCCCGCTTATCTGAAGCGGTTTATGATGGAGGAATGGGTCGCCAACCGCATCGACAGCCCGCATGTGCTGAAACCCTGGTCGCCACCACGCAAGCGCAACTACCTCTACATTGCGACCGAGTTCATCGATGGACAGACGCTTCGGCAATGGATGATCGACAATCCCAAGCCGCCGCTCGAGACGGTGCGCGGCATCGTCGAGCAGATCGCCAAGGGCATCCGCGCCTTCCACAGGAAGGAGGTGCTGCACCAGGACATCAGGCCCGACAACATCATGATCGACAAGACCGGCACGGTGAAGATCATCGATTTCGGCTCGACCAGGATCGCCGGCGTGGTCGAGGCGGCGCCGTCGGACGACCGCAACGACATTCTCGGCACCCAGCAATACACTGCCCCGGAATATTTCCTGGGCGAGCCGGGCACACCGCGCTCGGACTTGTTCTCGCTCGGCGCTGTCACCTATCACATGCTGACGGGAAGACTGCCCTATGGCGCGCAGGTTGCCCGCGCAAGAACGCGATCGGACTTCAACAAGCTCAGCTACGGCCCAGCCACGCACATCTGTCCGGATATCCCTGTCTGGGTCGATCGAACGATGGAGAGGGCCGTGCATCCCAATCCATATAAGCGATACGACAGCCTGTCGGAGTTCCTGTTCGACCTCCGCAATCCCAACGCAAAATATCTTGCGACGTCATCGACCCCGCTGATCGAGCGCAATCCGCTGTTGTTCTGGAAATGCACGACGCTCGTGCTGGCGCTCGCCCTGGTTCTGCTGCTCGCCTATGGTGCGCATCGTTTTCAGGTTCCACACTTGCCCAAGTAAGGACCGATCTGTCATCACCTTTTCATCTCTTCCTTTAGCCAATCGACAAAGCGGTCAACATGTCGTGGATCCGCCCTCAAAGTCGGGTTTGCAAAATACGTTTCGCCCCTCACGGCGAGACCAGGAAGAGGGCATCGAAGTTTCCACTGTGCCTGGCCTGGAAAGAACTCTCTGGGGGCGACAATGGATCCAAAACCTTCGCGGACCGCGTGCATTGCCACGAACATGTGGTCGAAGCGGTGACCGCCTTCGAAAAGGTAATCGCGGATGCCTGCTTCTTGCAGCCACGCCTCCCAATGGCCGGGGCGCGTCGCCGAAGTGATCAACGGATGCTTGAGAATGTCTGCCGGCTTCCTCACGGGGCGCTTTTTTAACAACTCCGTGCTGCAAACCGGCGTGAGGTTTTCCTCAAAAAGCGCCGTCGTCCCTTTCGAATGAGAGCCGACCCGATCGGTATTTCCCCTCGTTATCAGCAGATCGTTAGACGAGACGTCCGGCGTTTGTCCCGTCATCCGTGTAGATATCCAGACTGCCACGTTAGGATATCTGGTCTCGAAGCGTTTCAATCTCGGCATCAGGAAGTACATCGCGAACGTCGAGGGCGCTTCGACAGCGAGCACGGCTTTACTGCGATGACGTCTGACGTATTGGCAGGCCGCATCGATGTCCCGGAATGATTGGCTGAGGCGCTCAGCGAGGACTTTTCCATAAGGCGTGAGTGCGAGTCCGCGGCCCTCGCGTGTGAAGACCTGCTGTCCAAGCCAATCTTCGAGCGATCGCACCTGCTTGCTGACGGCCCCATGGGTGACACCCAGTTCTTCGGCCGCCGCGCTCAAGTTATCGCTGCGCGCCGCAACCGCAAAAGCCCGAAGGGCGACGAGTGGCAATTCTCTTTCCTTCACTCCGATCTCCCCTCTCTCCGGTTTCATCCGTTTGTCCACACCGATAACCTACGACTTTTTCTCACATTTTGGTGCGGCTTATTCGATGGATTCTCACATATTTTCGGCATATCGAGCGGGTCAAAAGCTGAAATTACAGTCGTCAACGACAGCAACCGGGATTTCAAGCATGGCACAGACGTCAACAGCCAACTCTTCTCAGTGCCTGATCGAGGCAAACGGGCGCAGCTATGTCATGCCAAAGCGGCCCGTTGTCGTGATCTGCCTTGACGGATTCGACCCTGAATATATGGAAAAGGGAATCGCGGACGGCACCTTGCCGACAATCCGCGTGCTCAGGTCTGCAGGTTACGTAGGCACGGCGCTGGCCACGGTGCCAACGACGACGAACACCAACAACACGTCCATCGTCACTGGCGTGCCGCCCGCGATACATGGCATCAACGGCAACTATTATCTCAACGCCGAAACCGGCGAAGAAATCATGGTGACGGACGCCAGGAGACTGCGATGCGGCACCATTCTCGGTGCCATGAGCAAAGCCGGCGTGCAAACTGCGGTGTTTACCGCCAAGGATAAGCTCCTCAAAGTGCTCGCCTACGAGATGGAAGGGATCGCATTCTCGTCCGAGCACCCGAACACCGCCGACCTCACGGCTCTCGGGTTCAAGAGCGGCGAAGAAATGGTCGGGCGCGGCAAGCCGGATCAGTACTCCGCCGACCTTTCGCTTTTCGCGCTGGACGCCGGGCTCAAACTGTTGGAAACGGCAAGGCCCGGGCTCATGTATCTTTCGACCTCCGATTACGTTCAGCACAAATACGGGCCCGGTGACGACGAATCCAATGTCTTCCACTCTGAGGTGGATCGGCGACTTGCTCGCATGATCGAACTCGGTGCAACTGTCGCGCTGACGGCCGATCACGGCATGGCTGATAAGTCGGGTGAAGATGGACAGCCGAATGTCGTCTACCTCGAAGACGCGCTGAACGAGAAGTTCGGTGCGGGAACCGTCAGGGTGATCTGCCCGATCGCCGATCCATTCGTTCGCCACCACGGGGCGCTGGGCGGCTTCGTGCGCGTTCACCTGCTTAGGGCTGGCGACATCAAGGCCATGATGACTTATGCGCGGTCATTGCCCGGCGTAGAGCTCGTCCTGAATCGGGCGACCGTGTGCGAGCGATACCAATTGCCGCCGGATCGCGAAGGTGACTTCGCCGTGTTTTCGGACCGCGGCACAGCGATAGGCGCGCGCCGCCAGGACCATGACTTGTCGGCGCTCGGCAATCATCGCTTGCGCTCCCATGGTGGTCTCGGGGAGCAGCGCGTGCCGTTCCTCCTCTCTCGTCCACTCAAGCGCGATTACTGGGAGCGAGCGGAAAGGGGCGTGCTGCGCAACTATGACATCTTCGACTTCGCCCTAAACGGTGTCGAATGAGCCTCAATCTTCATCCGAACGAATTCAGTCATAGGAGACTGCACATGCGCACACTGCGAATTGGCTTGATGGCGCTCGCGATGACGACGTCATTGTGTGGGGCCGGTCATGCTGAGATTGCGGTCGTTGGAACCGGCTCGGCTTTCGCAGCTCCGATCTACACCAAATGGGCCGAGCAGGAAAAGCCGAGCACCGGCATCGCGATCAACTACCAGCCGTCGGGATCTTCCGTTGGGCAGCTCCAGGTGCTGAAAGGGCTGACGGACTTCGGCGCCTCCGATGTTCCCATGGAGGACAGCAAGCTTAGGGAGGCTGATATCCTGCAATTTCCCACAGTTGTCGGCGGGTATGCAGTGGTCGTCAATATCCCCGGTGTTGCGCCCGGCCAACTCCGGCTCAGTGCTCCCGTTCTCGCCGACATCTTCATGGGCAACATCAAGTCTTGGGATGATGTACGTGTCGCGAAGCTCAACCCGGGCGTCGCTCTGCCCAAGCTTGCCATCTCGCTTCTTTATCATGCGGGAGGATCAGGAGGCACTTACGCAATATCCCGATATCTCGCAAAGAACAGCGACGCATGGCGGGACAAAATGGGGGTTGGCATGACACTCAGCTGGCCGGTCGGCGCCGGCGTCAAAGGCAGCTACGGTGCGGCTTCGACGATACCAATGACGGTTGGTGGCATCGGTTATGCCGAACTCTCCTATGTGGTCGCCAATCACCTCTCGACCGTCCAGATCCAGAACAAGGCTGGCCGATTCGTGGTACCGAACGGAGATACGTTCGCCGCCGCCGCCGAAAACGCGGATTGGACCGTGCCGAACTATGCAGTGGATCTGACCGACATGCCCGGAGAACAGAGTTGGCCCATCGTCACCGCCACGTTCGTCCTGGTACCGAGAAGTTCGAGCAAAACCGCAACGTCAAACGCCACCCTCCAGTTCTTCAAGTGGGCGTTTGCGCATGGTGACGATGCGGCCCGGTCCTTGCAATTCGTACCCCTGCCCGAAAAAGTCAAAGCCGACATCAGCAGAAACTGGCGCAACTGATGACCGGCGTGCGTAGAGCAGGGCCATGCACTCAGGCTGCGGCACCCTAGCAGGTGATGCACTTGCGCCCTAGTGCGTGGTGCTGGAAGAGATTGGCTCCAGTCCGCTCTTGATCAGTTCAGCGCGGGCGTCGGGCGATGCGAGGAATTGGATCAGCGCCCGTCCGGCGTCGGGTTCCTTGGAGGTGCTGGCGATCCCGGCGGAAAACACCGTGATCTTCTGCAGCTCATCCGGCAGCGGCCCGACGATATCGATGCCGGCGACCGGTTTCAGCTCGCTGATCTGCTGGAGGCCGATCTCGGCTTCGCCCTTGGCCACGATCTCGCCGACCGGCGTGGCCGGAATCTTCCTTGCTTTATCCTTCATCGCCTCGGCAATGCCCAGCTTCTGGAACATTTCGGTCGACACATAGACGCCGCTTGCGCTGTCGGAATAGGCGATCGACTTTGCCGCGAGCAGCGCGCGCTTCACGGCATCCGCCGAGCTGATGTCCGGCTTTGGCGCGCCTGATTTCACCGCGATCCCGATCGGCGATTTGACGAGTTCGACGCGGCTGTCGGCTATCACCTTGCCTTGCGCGGCGAGGTCATTGAGGGCGTAGCCGACCATGATGAGTACGTCAGCGGGCTCGCCGCGCGCGAGCCGCACCGGAATTGCGTTGACGGTGGTTCCCATCGACGGTCCATAGGCGGTCGACACCTTGTGGCCGGTCCTGCGCTCGAATTCGGGCACCAGGGCCTTGTAGGCGGCGGTCAGCCCGCCCGAGATCATCACGCGGATTTCGGCGGCGGAGGCAGAGGCGGTGAGGAAGAGTACGCCGATGAAGGCAAGGGCGAAGCTGCGGAAAGTCGCGGAGGGCCGCATGGTTGTTTCTCCCGGGACGATTCTCTGGGGGGTCGTCGTGCCCGGTAGACTATTGCGTGCGGAGTTGAGTGGCTAGGGTCTCCAGCCGTCATTGCGAGGAGCATAGCGACGAAGCAATCCATGCCTCCGCGCGTGGAGAAATGGATTGCTTCGCGGAGCCTGTCATCGGGCGCGCGTTCGCGCGACCCGTTGGCTCGCAATGACGAACAGCTCACGAATTCACGTGCACGAAGTCGCGCAACAGCGGATAGATCTCGTTGTTCCAGCGCTTGCCGCTGAACACGCCGTAATGGCCGACGCCGGCCTGCATGTGATGCACCTTGCGATAGCCGCGCACGCCGGTGCAGAGGTCTTGTGCCGCCAGCGTCTGCCCGATCGAGCAGATGTCGTCGCGCTCGCCTTCGACCGTCATCAGGCCCATGCGCCTGATCGCAGCGGGATTCACCGGCCGCCCCCGGTGCATCAGTTTGCCCTGGGGCAGCAGATGCTCCTGGAACACGTCGCGCACGGTCTCGATGTAGAATTCGGCCGGCAGATCCATCACCGCGAAATATTCATCGTAGAAAGTCTTGATGACGTTTGCCTTCTCCTTCTCGCCCTTGGCGAGATGATTGGCGAGGTCCATGTGCTGCTTGATGTGGCGCTCGAGGTTCATGGACACGAAGGCGGTGAGCTGCACGAAGCCCGGATAGACCTTTCGGAACGCGCCCCGGCACTGGATCGGGACATAGTTGATGAGGTTGTCCTCGAACCACTTTATCGGCTTGCTCTTCGCAAATTCGTTGACCTTGGTCGGTTGGATGCGCGTGTCGATCGGCCCGGCCATCAAGGTCAGCGATGCGGGACGCGCGGGGTGATTGTCCTCCGACATGATCGCCGCTGCCGCCAGTGCCGATACCGAGGGCTGGCAGATCGCGACCATGTGCGCGCGCGGGCCGAGCTTGTCGAGGAAGGTGATGAGATGGTCGGTGTAATCCTCGAGCCCGAAACGGCCTTGGTCGAGCGGAATGTCGCGCGGATTGTGCCAGTCGGTGATGTAGACGTCGTGATCCTGCAGCAGCGTCGTGACCGTGCTGCGCAATAGCGTCGCGAAGTGACCGGACATCGGCGCCACCAGCAACAGGCGCGGGTGCTCGGGCCCATCGACCTTCTTGAAGTGCAGGAGCGATCCGAACGGCGTGGCGTAGCTGACTTCCTCCCGCACCTCCAATTCCCGATTGCCCACCTTCACGCTGCCGATGCCGTAGTCGGGGCGGGTGTAGGTCAGGGTCGAGCGCGAGATCAGTTCGAGTGCGGCCGCAAGCCGGCCAAACAACCGGTCCGAGACCCCCTGCGGTACCAGATTAATATATCTAAGTGCCGCCGCCGCCCCCGTGCGCCATGGTGCCGTCAGGTCCATGTGATTCTGGTAGGCTTGGTACATCATTGACATTGACATCATACGCGACCGCCCTTGCCCGGTGTTGCTATGCAATATCGAAGCCAAAGCGGAGTCGAACCGCCCTCGAAATTGGCACGTGGCTTGCTGCTTGGGTACTCGGCGCTCAGGCAATGAGCAGGGGCGATATCCGCAAGGATAGGCTGGAGGCTTTGAGTCCGTGCGGTCGACGTTGAGGCGTGAGGGAAGGCTCTATGGCAACGACACTGACCATCAGCAGCAAGAACTATTCGTCATGGTCGCTGCGCGGCTGGTTGCTGGCGAAGTTCGCGGGGCTGGAATTCGAGGAGGTGATCACCGCTCCAGATGACGCGTCGGCGCGCGCGGAACTCCTGCTGCTATCGTCGTCGATCCTGGTGCCCTGCCTGCGCCACGAGGGCGCTACCGTCTGGGACACGCTGGCGATCGGCGAGTATCTCAACGAGATCATGCCGCATGCGGGTCTGTTGCCGGAAGACCGCATAAAGCGAGCACATTGCCGCTCGATCTGCGGTGAAGTCCACTCCGGATTCACGACGCTGCGGGCCTCGCTACCGGTCAATCTGAAAGGCCATTTTCCCGGCTTCAAGATTTGGTCGCGCGCGCAGGCCGATATCGACCGGGTCTGCACCATCTGGCGCGACTGCCTCGCAGCGTCCGGCGGGCCATTCCTGTTCGGTGAGCGCCGCACCATGGCGGACGCGATGTATGCGCCGGTCGTCACCCGCTTCATCACCTACGACGTCAAGCTCGAGCCGACGCTTGCGGCCTATGCCGAGACCATTATGTCGATGCCGGAGGTGCGGGAGTGGGTCGAGGCGGCCAAGGCCGAGCCCGCCGATGTCGAGGAGCTGGAGGTCGAATATTAGGCAGTACTGCCTGCCGGCTGCGCGTTCAGCGGGCTCAGGTAGGGTGCAGGTACTGCCTAAAGCTCGTGCCACGGAAGCCGCGCGCGCGTAGCGGCAGGGGAGCGGTGGTTGCGTCGCAAAAAATCACTCGACTCAAATTCAGGCTTGGTTCCAAACGCTTCGTCCGCCTAGCCAGCGATATCTGCAGAAATCGCCGCACCGCAGCGCGACTGGCGCGGATTTCGCATGGCACCAATCAAGCTGTGAACGCGACGATGCGACGCTGCCGAAAATTTGGACGCCTTGCGTAGCCGCGCTCTCGCGATCGAGAACGTTGGAGGCTTCAAATGAACCAGCATGCCGTTGTCAGCAAGTTCTCTCATGTCAAACCAGGCGATACCGTATTCAAAGGCGGGGGCCTGCGCGATTTCTTCCTCTACCGCGATCTCGGCATAGCCGATGCCACCGGCGGCCAGGTGATCTGCCATCTGGTCAAGGCCAATCCCGACTGCCCGCCCGAGGATGGCACCGGCTGGCATCGCCATGATTGCGATTTTCAGATCGTGATCATGATGAAGGGCTGGGCGCGCTTCATGTACGAAGACAACCCGACGCTGGTGCAGGCCGGCGATGTCGTGCATCAGCGGCCGGGTATCGTGCACTACCTCTTCGATTACTCACCGGACATGGAATATCTGGAGATCGTGAGCCCGGCGGACTTCAAGACCGTCGATATGCCGCCGGCCACCGAGAAGGTGCCGTCGGTGACGCCTTGGAAGTGACCGATCATGTCGTCTCCGGAGGAATTAACTTTTGTGGTTGGCCGTTGGCTGCGGCCGCTGATTGTTCTCCTGCATGTGGTGCGCCGGCTCGGACTGGCACCGACATCTAGCCGTGAACAACAGCGTACGGCGCTTCATCACTGATTCGGACGCGCTTCGTTCCACCGGCGTTCCGAACCTTAAGGCGGTGAACTCTCCCGTTGCATTTTGGGACAGAGCGGGTGCGAGAGGGATGAGCCTTCGTCCCTCTCGCAAGCTTTGCTTCGGTGTGAGCGCCGCGTCTCTCGCGGAGCAGAAGCCGATAACAACTCTTCTGTGGTCTCCTAAGCTGCGCCTGTTTGCTTTACGCGAGGAAAGCGCCAGGCAATCACGGTCGCCTCGACTGTTCCGCCGGATTGGTCATTGAGCCAATGACCGTCGATAAAGCGACAGGCGAACGGCAACTGATATGTGCCGCTCTGATCTTCGCAAAGCACTTCGACGATCTCGTTCGGCGGAGGTTCGCCGTTGCCATCGAATTGCGCCAGTCGCTTTTCGCGCGTTGCCATCTGATTATTCTCCACTTTCGATGCGTGGAAACGTTTGAGTTCCCAAATGCCCCCCGCACCCCGCAATGAGTGGAGGACAACGCCGGAATGCGGTTACAGTGTGGTATCTCTGACGATGTCGCCGCGCTTTGCGCACATTGCCGTGAGCGCGTGGAGGATTTAATGAACGTTAAGATGATGATCGCCGTGTTCGTGATGCTTGTATCCAGCACACTGGCATTCACCAAAGTTAAAGCTCAGGATGTTCCGGGCATCGAGATCTGTACCGTCGAGAAGACCTGGGAGCGGCGCACGAGCTGCCTGCAGAGCAACGTCGACTTCCTGCAGAAGACGATCACGAAGCTTGTGACCGATCATCAGCAGAAGCTCGATGCCGCCAATCGCCAGATTGAAAGCCTCAAGAGTGCATCCGCGACCTTGCAGAAGCGCGTGGATGATCTGCTGGCTGCGCAGAAGAAGATGGACGAGGACTTGAAGAAGAAAGCCGATATGCCGCCGGCAAAGGACGCTGCGCCAGTGGCGAAGGAAGGCGGCAAATAGTGAGTGTCCGTCATTGCGAGCGCCAGCGAAGCAATCCATCTCACGGCTTGCTGAGACGTGGATTGCTTCGTCGCTATCGCTCCTCGCAATGACGCCTGAGTTGCCAAGCCTCCTCACGACACGCGGTACTGCTCCATCACGTCTCTGTCGGGCTCATAGCCGAGTCCGGGCCCTTGCGGCACTTCGGCACTCCCGCTTGCATCGACATCGGCGCGGCCGCGCCAGAGGCAGGCGGGCCGTTTCATGTAGAAGACTTCGATGAAGCCGTCGTCCCGTATCGACATCAGGTGCAGCGTCGCCAGGAAGCCCGGTCCGAAATAGGGCGAGTGCGGAACGATCTTGACGCCGAGTTCGTCGGCGAGCGCCGCAACTCTCAGGAACTCGGTGATGCCGCCGACCTTGGTCACCGAGGGTTGCGCATGGCTGACGGCGTCCGCCGTCATCATCTGGCGAAATTGGTGCACGGTGCAGGCATTCTCGCCCGCCGCGATGTCGAGGCCGCCCTTGGCGCGCACGTCGGCGAGCGCGGCAAAATCCTCCGGTGGCCAGACCGGCTCCTCGAGGAACATCGGACTTGCCGCCTGGCAGGCCTGAGCGAAAGCAATCGCGTTCGGGCCATCCAGCGGGCAGTTCATGTCGACCATCAGCGGGACGTCGCTGCCGATCGCGTTGCGTGCCGCGAACACCGCAGGAGTCGTGGTCTCGTGCAGCTTGATCGCGCCATAGCCGCGACGGAGCGCGGCCTCGCATTCGCCGGCGATATGTTCCGGCGTGCCGATCCGCATCAGGCTCGCATAGGCCGGGATCTTTGCGCGTCTGGCCTCGCCGATCAGCCGATGCAGCGGCACGCCCTTGATCTTGCCGGCAAGGTCCCACAGCGCGATGTCGAGTCCCGAGATCGCGAACATCGTGATGCCGTAGCGGCCGAACAGATGCAGGTTGCGCTGGATCTGCTCCATGACGGCGGGAATGCCGGAGGCATCAGGCACGTCGAGGCCACGCGCCTGCGGCACGATCATTTCCTCGATCGCGGTGCAGGTCGTGCGCGGACAGACATAGGCGAAGGCATCGCCCCAACTGGTGAGGCCGCTATCGGTCGAAACTTCGACCAGCACCATGTCGAGCGCAGCGATCGCCGACGCGCCCTGCCGGAAGCTCGCGGGGCCGGCGTCATAGGGGATGCGGATGTGGTGTGCGCGGACATCAGTGATTTTCATGGTGTTTCTCCAAGGCGGAATGGCGTATCCCGCACGAGCGGGATACGTCGATTTGAAGCGACGGCTACTTTTAAGAGTTCTTCTCGCCGCTCATGACGGGGCCGAACCGTTCCCAGCTCTCGCCTTTGAAGCGCGTCATCTGGAGCTGCTCGATCGGCGCAAAGTCGTTCGGGCCGGTCTTGATGCGCGTGCCCGGCAGGTAGATGCCGATCTGGAAATCGAGATTGGCCGCCTGCTTCATGACATTCTCGCGGGTGAGGTTGTCGCCGCATTGGCGCAGCACCTGCTCGAGCCCCTTGGCGACGCCATAGCCGAACACGGTCGCGGCGTCGTCGAGATCGCCTTCAGGATACCATTTGCCCATGAATGCCCGCCACTCGTTCATGGCGGGATCGTTCTTCCATTCGGCGTCCTTGGGATCCTTCAGATAGTTGGTGGAAAGCACGCCTTGGCTGGCCTCATAGCCGGCCGGCTTCATGACGCCGCCGATCGAGACGGACACGTTGGTCAGGAACTGCACCGGGTGCCAATCCAGCTCGGCGATCTTCTTGATCGCCTGCGCCGCGAATTTCGGCGTCGCGATGTTGACGAAGATATCGGGATTGGCGCCCTTGATCTGCACCACCTGGGAATCCACCGTGGGCGAACTGGTCTCGTAGGAGGTCTCCACGATGATCAGCTTGCCAGCCTGATCGCCGAGGCCGTCGCGCAGGCCGATCACATAGTCCTTTCCGAAATCGTCGTTCTGGTAGAGCACGCCGATCGTCTTGCCGGGATAGTTCTGCAGGATGTACTTGCCGTAGATCCGCGCTTCGACCTGATAGCTGGGCTGCCAGCCCATGGTCCACGGAAAATTCTTCGGATCGTTCCACTTGGCGGCGCCGGTGGAGACGAAAAGCTGCGGCACCTTCTTCGAGTTCATGTATTTCTGGATCGCGGTATTGCCCGGCGTGCCCAGCGGGTTGAAGATCAGCAGCACCTCGTCGTTCTCGACGAGCTTGCGTGCCTGTTCGACCGTCTTCGGCGGGCTATAGGCGTCGTCATAGCTGATGAAGTTGATCTTGCGGCCGTTGATGCCGCCTTCCGCGTTGAGCTTGTTGAAATAGGCCGCTTCGGTCTTGCCGATGGTGGCATAAGCCGAAGCCGGGCCGGAGTAGGGCATGATGTTGCCGATCTTGATTTCGGTGTCGGTGGCACCGGGGTCGTATTTCTTTTGTGCGCTGGCGGTTCCCGCGAGCGCGACAGCCAGAAGTGTCGCAAGCAGCGTGGATTGGGCATAGTTCAAGAGCCGGTAATGCATCATTGTCCTCCCTGACAGTTCGCCGCGGCTCTTGCAGTCTTGATTATGGGCAGCTTTGGGTGAGCCGTCGGATCGATGCGTCAGCGAGTATGCACGATTGGCTTGGCCTTGCCAGCGAAGGGGTGGGTTGCAATTTCCGTGGGACGGAACGACGCTCTGATTGCTGCCGGACAGCAAGGACTGTCAAACGGTGCTCGGCGCGATCGCGCATGATGGACGCGCTTTGAGGGAAGGCCGACAGCCATGAATCCAGCCCAGAAGGCGCTCTGGTACATCGAGAGCCATCTTGGTCAGCCGCTGACGCTCGACGAGATCGCCGGCATCGCCGGCGTCTCGCGCTTCCATCTGGTGCGCGCGTTTGCGGCGGCGACGGGGTTTTCGGTGATGCGATACGTGCGCGCCCGCCGTCTCAGCGAGGCGGCTCGCGCGCTCGCGAGCGGCGCGCCGGATATTCTCAGCCTGGCGCTGGATGCGGACTACGGCTCTCACGAAGCGTTCACCCGCGCGTTCCGCGACCATTTCGGCGTCACGCCCGAAACGGTTCGCGCCACGACGTGCCTCAGCAAGCTTAAACTACAGGAGCCGATCATGATGGATTCAACCGCGCTCGATCATCTCAGTCCGCCGCGTATTGCGACCGGAAAGGCGTTCCTCGTCGCCGGCGTCGGCGAACGCTACAATCACGCCAATTGCGATGGCGCCGGCATTCCGAACCAGTGGCAACGCTTTCACCAGACGGTCGGCAATATTCCCGGCCGCATCGGCAACGTCGCCTATGGCGTCTGCTGCAACGGAGATGACGCCGGCAATTTCGATTACATCGCCGGCGTCGAGGTCGCCGACTTCTCCGATCTGCCGCGCGAGTTCAGCCGGGTGCGAATCCCCGAGCAGAAATATGCGGTCTTCACCCACAGCGAGCACATCTCCACGATCCGGCGGACTGTGAACACGATCTGGAATCACTGGCTGCCGCAATCCGGCATGAAGGCGGCCGATGCGCCGAACTTCGAGCGCTATGACGAGACGTTCGATCCTATGACCGGCAATGGCGGCCTCGAGATCTGGGTGCCGGTCAAGGAGTGATGGACGTGTAGGATGGGTAGAGCGCAGCGAAACCCATCAATGCGCCGGCTCGGATGGGGCGAGACGATGGGTTTCGCTGGCGCTCTACCCATCCTACGGCAGCTCGCAAAGCTGCCCTGCTTCGCGCTTGCTTGGCAAGCAACGGCGTCTTTGCCATAACTCCGCGCCAACAATACGTTGCGTGGGGCGGTCGAAAAATCCCCTTGCAGCCATAAGCAGCCGGGAGGATTTCATGGCCAATATCCGCGTTCTTGCCACCGATCTCGAATTTCCGGAAGGGCCGGTGGTGATGCCGGATGGATCGGTGGTGCTGGTCGAAATCCGCGGGAAGCGGCTAACGCGGGTCTATCCGGACGGGCGCAAGGAAGTGGTGGCGCAGATTCCGGGCGGCCCCAATGGCGCCGCGCTCGGTCCCGACGGCAAGATGTACATCTGCAACAATGGCGGCTTCAGTTGGATCCCGACGCGCAACATGATCATGCCGGGGCCGCAGCCGGACGATTATATCGGCGGCTCGATCCAGCGCGTCGACCTGCAGTCGGGCAACGTCGAGACCGTCGTCGACAAATGCGGCGAGCATGCCCTGAGGGGACCGAACGACCTTGTCTTCGACAAGCATGGCGGGCTCTGGTTCTCCGATCTCGGCAAGCGTCGCGCCCGCGAGATGGATGTCGGCGCATTCTATTACATCAAGCCCGGCATGAAGGAGATTGTCGAAGGCGTGCACGGCCTGCTGCCCGCCAACGGCATCGGCCTGTCGCCGGACGAGAACACGGTTTACATCGCGGAGACGCCGACCGCGCGGCTCTGGGCCTATGATCTTTCTGCGCCCGGAACCGTCAAGCCGCGCGACGTGATTTATCGCGGCGAACGCGGCAAGCCGATTGCCGGGCTCGGCGGCTACCAGATGTTCGATTCGCTTGCGGTGGAGGCGAGCGGCAATGTCTGCGTGGCGACGCTGGTTTCGGGCTGCATCTCCGTGATCGCGCCTGATGGTACCCTGGTCGAGCAGGTGCCGACCGGCGACCGCGTCACCACCAACATCGCCTTTGGCGGACCTGAGCTGAAGACCGCCTACATCACGCTGTCAGGCAAGGGCGAGCTGATCGCGATGGACTGGTCGCGGCCTGGGTTGCCGCTGAATTTTTTGAATAAGTGATGTAGTACGTCATTGCGAGGAGCGAAGCGACGAAGCAATCCACTGTCCCCGCAAGTGGCGCTATGGATTGCTTCGCTTCGCTCGCAATGACGGAGAGGATGTTGCATGCCCTGGCTTGAACCGATCACCCTTCGCGGCGCGCAGGCGCGGCTGGAGCCGCTGTCGCAGGATCACATCGACGGACTCGTCGAGGCCGTGAAGGATGGCGAGCTCTGGAAGCTCTGGTACACGTCCATTCCGCGCCCGGAAGACATGCGCAAAGAGATCGACCGCAGGCTTGGTCTGCAGGCGGCCGGATCGATGCTGCCGTTCACGGTGTTCGATGCCGGCGGCACCATCTCGGGCATGACGACCTATATGAATGTCGATGCGCCCAACCGGCGCGTCGAGATTGGTTCGACCTGGTACGCGAAGCGTGTGCAGCGCAGCGCGGTCAATACGCAGTGCAAATTGCTGTTACTGACGCACGCCTTTGAGGCACTCGATTGCATTGCGGTAGAGTTCCGCACGCATTTCTTCAACCACCAGAGCCGCCGCGGCATCGAGCGGCTCGGCGCCAAGCTGGACGGCGTCCTGCGCAGCCACCAGATCGCAGCGAATGGCACGTTGCGCGACACCGTCGTCTACAGCATTATCGCCAGTGAATGGCCGACGGTGAAGGCGCATCTCAACTATCAACTCAACGAAAAGCCGCGGTAGCCGCTCTGCCGCGCCAGAAACGAGACGATGGAAACGTTCGATTATGTGATTATCGGCGCGGGCTCCGCTGGTAGCGTTCTGACCAACCGCTTGAGCGAGGATGCCGGCACCACGGTTTGCGTGCTCGAAGCCGGCCCGAAAGATTGGCACCCCTATATCCATCTGCCGGCGGGATTCATCAAGACGTTCCACATGAAGAGCGTCAACTGGGCCTACCAGCAGGAGCCGGGCCCCTGGACCGGCGGCCGCAGCATCTATGCGCCGCGCGGCAAGACGCTCGGCGGCTCGTCCTCGATCAACGGCCATATCTACAACCGCGGCCAGCGCCAGGACTTCGACACCTGGGCGCAGCTCGGCAACCGCGGCTGGGGCTATCCGGACGTGCTGCCCTATTTCAAGCGGATGGAACGCCGCGTCGGCGAGTGCGACGAGACCTATCGCGGCCGCGACGGCAGCCTCACCGTCACCACCATGGACTGGCAGGACCCGCTCTGCGAAGCCTTCATGGCGGGGGCCGTCAGCCTCGGCATTCCGCGCAACCCCGACTACAACGGCGCGATCCAGGAGGGCGTGTCCTACTGCCAGCGCACGATCCAGAACGGCCTGCGCATGAGCGCGGCGAAAGCGTTCCTGCATCCGGCGCGCAAGCGGCCGAACGTCAACGTGCGCACGCATGCGCATGTCATCAACATCATCTTCGAAGGCAAGCGCGCGGTCGGCGTGCGCTATCTTCGGGGAGGGCGGGGCGGCGAGCCGGTCGAGGTGCGCGCCAACAAGGAAGTCATCCTCTCCGGCGGCGCCTACAACTCGCCGCAGGTCCTGCAATTATCCGGCGTCGGCTCGCCCGAACTGTTGCAGTCGCACGGCATCGAGGTGCGCCATGCATTGCCCGGTGTCGGCGAGGGATTGCAGGACCATTACGCGCCGCGCTCGGTCGCGCGCGTCAAGAACATCAAGACCATCAACGAGCTCCGGCGCGGACTGAGCCTGTGGGTCGAGGCCTTGAAATGGGCGACGACGCGGCGCGGCCTGCTGTCGCTGTCGCCGACCATGGTCTATTGCTTCTGGCATTCCGGCGAGACCACGGAAAGCTCGGACCTCCAGCTCACCTTCACGCCGGCGAGCTACAAGGAAGGCGTGCAGGGCCAGCTCGAGGACGAGCCCGGCATGACGGTCGCCTCCTGGCAGCAGCGGCCGGAGAGCCGCGGCTATGTCCGCATCCGCTCGTCAGACCCGTTCGCACCGCCGATCATCCAGACCAACTATCTCGTCGAAGAACTCGACCGCCGCGTCGTCGTCGCCGGCATGAAGCTGGCGCGCCGGCTTCTGAAGTCAGCGCCGCTTGCGCCCTACTATGACTACGAGGATTTCCCCGGACCGAACGTGCAGAGCGACGACGAACTCCTGGCGGCGGCGACAGAGCGCGGCACCACCACATTCCATCCCGGTTGCACCTGCCGGATGGGTCCGGCAGATGCCAGATGGGCCGTGGTCGACGACCAGCTCCGCGTCCACGGATTGCAGGGCCTGCGCGTGGTCGACGCGTCCGTCATGCCGCGCATGATCTCCGCCAATCTCAACGCCTCGACGATGATGATCGCCGACAAGGCCTCCGACATGATCCGCGGGCGGACCGCGCCGGAGGCGGTAAGGTTTCCCGAAATGGCCTGAGCTGTCATTGCGAGCCAACGGGTCGCGCGAACGCGCGCCCGATGACGGGCTCCGCGAAGCAATCCATCGCGCCACGTGTGGAGAGATGGATTGCTTCGTCGCTGTCGCTCCTCGCAATGACGTTGAGAGCGTCCGCTGGGACGAGGGTCTAGCTGTACACGAACGCCTTGTCCGCGAGGTCGATCGTCGGAAACTCGTCCTTCTCGGCCCAGTAGTCCTGGTTGTGCTGCCATTCCGGCTTGGCGCCGCGCTTCGGCAACAGGTGCATGCCGCGCAGCATGTAGCCGGGGTTGAAGTTTTCCTCGTCGATCCACTGCAGGATCGGCATGTTGTGGTCCTCCGGTCGCAACGCCGGCGTGACCTTCTTCGCGCCCGTTTCCTTCATGTGTGTGAGCAGGCGGCAGACGAAGTCGGCGACGAGGTCGACGCGCAGGGTCCAGCTCGCGCGGAAATAGCCGAACACCCAGACGAGATTTGGCACGCCCGTGAACATCATGCCGCGATAGGTCACGGTATCGGCGAAATCGAGCGGCTTGCCGTCGAGCTCGAATTCGATATCGCCAGTGGCGCACAGATTGAAGCCGGTCGCGGTGACGATGATGTCGGCTTCGAGCTCCTTGCCGGATTTCAGCAGGATGCCCTTCTCGGTGAAGCGTTCGATCTCGTCGGTGACGACAGAAGCCTTGCCGGCCTTGATGCCCTGGAACAGGTCGCCGTCGGGAATGAAGGCGATGCGCTGCCGCCACGGGCGATAGCGCGGCGTGAAGTGGGTCGCGATGTCATAATCTTTGCCGAGATAGGCTTCGACCGCGGACAGCAAGTCCTTCTTGGCCTCTTCAGGTTTCTCGAAGGTCTTGCGGGTGAAGGCGTCCTGGTCGAACAGGATCTTGCGGCGGGTGATCTCGTGGATCCATTTCTCGTCGACCTGCAACTGCCGCAGTTGCTCGGCGATCTCAATCGCGTTGCGGCCGGTGCGGAAATAGGTCGGCGAGCGCTGCAGCATGGTCACATGGCCGGCCTCGTTGGCCATCGCCGGGATCAGCGTCGCGGCGGTGGCGCCGGAGCCGATCACGACGACGCGCTTGCCCTTGTAGTCGAGGTCCTCGGGCCATTTCTGCGGATGCACGATCGGGCCCTTGAACTTGGCCATGTCCTTCCATTCGGGCGTATAGCCCTCGGCATGGCGATAGTAGCCCTGGCACATCCAGAAGAAGTTGGTGGTGAAGCGGAAGTGTTCGCCGGTGTCGATACGCGTGGCGTCGATGGTCCAGAGATTGGTCTCGCTCGACCATTTTGCCGACGTGATGGTGTGGCGATAGCGGATGTGGCGCGCGAGGTCGTTCTCCTCGATCACGTCGCCCATATATTTCAGGATCTCGGCGGCGGTTGCGATCGGCGCGCTGGTCCACGGCTTGAAGCGATAGCCGAAGGTGTGGAGGTCGCTGTCGGATCGGATACCGGGATAGCGGTGCGTGCTCCAGGTGCCGCCGAACGTCTTCTGCGTCTCCAGCACGACGAAGCTGGTCCCGGGGCACTGCGTGGTGAGGTGGTAGGCGGCGCCAATACCTGAAATGCCGGCGCCCACGATCAGGACGTCGAAATGCTCAGAGGTGATGGGTTCGGCAGCACGGATCTGTGTTTGGACGTTCATCTTCCCCGCTCTTTTGTTGTTTTATTGGCAGTACGCGCGAAGCGCCGGGGTGCTCCCGGCGCTTCGTAGATCGTCAAGTCAGACTTCGCGGCGGCTCAGGAAGGCCAGCCGCTCGAACAGGTGCACGTCCTGTTCGTTCTTGAGCAGTGCGCCGTGCAGCGGCGGGATCAGCTTGCGCGGATCGCGCTCCCGCAGCATCTCTGGCGTGATGTCCTCGTTCAGGAGCAGCTTCAGCCAGTCGAGCAATTCGGAGGTCGAGGGCTTCTTCTTCAGGCCCGGCACTTCCCGCACCTCGAAGAAGATGCGCAAGGCCTCTTCCACCAGACGTCTCTTGATGCCGGGGAAATGCACGTCGACGATCTTTTCCATCGTGTCCGCATCGGGGAACTTGATGTAGTGGAAGAAGCAGCGCCGCAGGAAGGCGTCCGGCAACTCCTTCTCGTTGTTGGAGGTGATCATCACGATCGGGCGCAGCTTGGCCTTGATGTTCTCGCCGGTCTCGTAGACGAAAAACTCCATGCGATCGAGCTCGAGCAGGAGATCGTTGGGGAATTCGATATCGGCCTTGTCGATCTCGTCGATCAAGAGCACCGGGCGCTTCTCGTTGGTGAAGGCTTCCCACAGCTTGCCGCGCTTGATGTAGTTCTTGATGTCCGAGACGCGGGCGTCGCCGAGTTGGCTGTCGCGCAACCGCGACACCGCATCATATTCGTAGAGGCCCTGTTGTGCCTTGGTGGTGGACTTGATGTGCCAGGTCAGAAGCGGTGCATCGAGCGCCTTAGCGACTTCCTCGGCCAGCACCGTCTTTCCGGTGCCGGGCTCGCCCTTCACCAGAAGCGGGCGCTCCAGCACGATGGCGGCGTTGACAGCGACTTTAAGGTCATCGGTGGCGACATAATCCTTGGTACCGGTGAATTTCATACTACCCCGTCATGATGAGTTTCAATTTGATACTAATGGAAAAACCAAGCAGGTCTAGCGTGGATTCCAGCGCCTGAACGCAACTGAGCTAACCGCTACCGCCTTGAAATTAGGCGGGCCCTTTCCGCCTTGCGGAATGATCCGCGCACCTCGGTGCCGACCCCGTGATGCTGCCCTAAAGACCCGGGTGCCCTTGACGGCGCGACCCCGGCGGGCGATCTATGGAACATGTTCTTGCAGTTCTTCACATCGCTGCGCGAGGCCCAGGTCCCTGTGACCTTGCGCGAATATCTCACGCTGATGGAGGCGCTCGACGCCGACCTGGCGGAGCAGAGTGTCGAGAATTTCTACTATTTGTCGCGCTCGGCGCTGGTGAAGGACGAGCGCAACCTCGACAAATTCGACCGTGTCTTCGGCACCGTGTTCAAGGGGCTGGAGAGCCTGCTCGATGCCATGGACAAGGCCGAAATCCCTGAGGAGTGGCTGAAGAAGCTCGCGGAAAAATACCTCACCGAGGAAGAGAAGAAGCAGATCGAAGCCATGGGCTGGGACAAGCTCATGGAGACGCTCCGCAAGCGGCTCGAGGAACAGAAAGGTCGGCACCAGGGCGGCAACAAGTGGATCGGCACCGCCGGCACATCGCCCTTCGGCGCCCATGGCTACAATCCCGAAGGCATCCGCATCGGCCAGGAGAAGAACCGCAACAACCGCGCCGTGAAGGTGTGGGACAAGCGCGAGTTCAAGGATCTCGACGGCAATGTCGAGCTCGGCATCCGCAACATCAAGGTCGCGCTGCGGCGGCTGCGCAAGTTCGCCCGCACCGGCGCGCCCGACGAGCTCGATCTCGACACCACGATCAAGGAAACCGCCAATCACGGCTATCTCGACGTGCACATGCGCCCCGAGCGGCGCAACGCGGTGAAGGTCCTGGTGTTCTTCGATATCGGCGGCTCGATGGATTCGCATATCGAGCAGGTCGAGGAATTGTTCTCGGCCGCGAAGAGCGAATTCAAGCACATGGAGTATTTCTACTTCCACAACTGCCTCTATGAGGGCGTCTGGAAGCAGAACAAGCGGCGCTTCACCGATCGCACGCCGACCTGGGACGTGCTGCACAAATATCCGCACGACTATAAGGTGGTGTTCGTCGGCGACGCCTCGATGTCGCCTTACGAGATCATGGTCCCTGGCGGCTCGGTTGAGCATGTCAACGAGGAGGCCGGTTCGATCTGGCTCGATCGCATCATCCGCACCTATCCGCACGCGGTGTGGCTCAACCCGGTGGCGCAGAAGCACTGGGACTATTCGGAATCGACCACCATCATCCGCCGCATCTTCTCCGAACGCATGTACCCGATCACGATCGAAGGTCTGGAGAATGCGATGAAGGAACTGGTACGGTAAGTTCAACCGTCGTCATTCCGGGGCGCGCGCAGCGCGAACCCGGAATCCATTTCTCCGCCGGCGCATGTGGCCGAATGGATTCCGGGGCGATGCTTACGCATCGCCCCGGAATGACAGGAAACAGCCAAGGGAGAGCCCCATGCCCCAGACCATTCACCGCGGCATCAAGCAGATGATGGATGAAGCCAATGCCGAGATCGAGACCGTCAGTGCGGCCGACGCCATCAAGCTGCTCCCGAACGGTGACGTCGTGATCGTCGACATCCGCGATCCCCGCGAGATCGAGCGCGATGGCAAGATCCCCGGCGCCTTCTCGTGCACCCGCGGCATGCTCGAATTCTGGATCGATCCGGCGAGCCCCTACGCCAAGCCGATCTTCCAAGAGGACAAGAAGTTCATCTTCCATTGCGCCGGCGGCATGCGCTCGGCCCTGGCTGCGAAGACCGCGCAGGACATGGGGCTGAAGCCGGTCGCCCATATGGGCGGCGGTTTTGCCGCCTGGCGCGACGCCGGCGGCCCGATCGAGAAGTGGGAGCCGAAGAAGAAATAAGCTCGTCACACGCGAGCTTGACCCGCGTGTCTATCCCGACAAAAGGGCCATCCTCTCGAAGAGGATGGATTGCCGGGCCAAGCCCGGCAATGACGATTTGCGAAGTGCCGGAGATCCATCCATGACCACCACTGAAGACCCGCTCGTCTCCACCGACTGGCTTGCCGCCCATCTCGGCGATCCCAAGGTCAAGGTCATCGACGCCTCCTACAAGATGCCGGGCGTGTTGCCGTTGCCGGCAGACGATTTCATCGCCGCCCACATTCCCGGTGCGGTGTTCTTCGACGTCAATGCGATCGCCGACAAGAACGACCCGCGCCCGCACATGTATCCGACCGCCGAGCAGTTCGCGCAGAACGTCTCCGCGCTCGGCATCTCCTCCGACGACACCGTGGTCGCCTATGATGCCGGCGGCTGGGTCGCAGCGCCGCGGGCGTGGTGGATGTTCCTTTCGTTCGGCCATCCGAACGTGAAGGTGCTCGACGGCGGTTTGCAGAAGTGGAAGGCCGAGGGACATCCGACAGAATCCGGTCCCGTGACAGCGAAGCCTGGAAAATTCCAGGCCAAGTTCGATCCAAGCTTCGTCCGCAGCAAGGAGCAATTGCTCGGCAATATCGAGACCAAGAAGGAACAGGTGATCGATGCACGGCCGCGTCCGCGGTTCGAGGGCACCGTGGTCGAGCCCTGGCCCGGCCGTCGCTCCGGCCACATCCCAGGCAGCCGCAACGTTCCTTATGCCGATCTGTTCGACCCGAAGACCGGGGCGATGAAGCCGCTCGATGAATTGCGCAAGGCATTTGCGTCCGCCGGCGTCGACACGGCAAAGCCGATCGTCACCAGTTGCGGCTCCGGCGTCTCGGCGCTGGTGTTGACGCTCGCGCTCTATCGCCTCGGCGTGCGCGGCAGTGCGCTCTACGACGGTTCCTGGGCCGAATGGGGATTGCCGGACGGGCCGCCGATCGCGACGGGACCCGCCTGATTCCAGACGATCAGCGCGTCGGGCGCGCGAGCATCGGCTGGCCGAACGGATCGAGCACCTGCTGTGGCGGGGCCTGCCGCATCAGGCGTTGCTGCTGCGCCGCCACGCGCCGACGCTCCCTGGCACGCTCCGCCCGCGCACGCTTCTTGGCGGCGCTTTGATCCGGCTTCGCGTCCGCGCTCTTTGCGGACGTCGTTTCCTCGACGGTAACCGCGGGGCCGCCCAGCGTGGCGATCTTGGCCGCCGCCGGACTCTCTTCCGCTGCGGCAGGCGCCTCGGGTGCGGAGGGCGTGGCGTCGTTCGCGGGCGGGACCTCTGCGACCGCCGCAGGCTTGGTCTCTTCGGCGGGAGCAGGAGTTTCCGTCTGGGCTGCCGTCGTCGGTGCCTGTGGTTCCGGAGCATCTGCCACAGGCGGCGGCGTCTCGGTCGAGGCAGGCTCATCGGGCTTCACGGCCGCCACCTGCTCGGGCTCCGCCGGCGCGGGAGCATCGGCGATTGGTGTGGTCGGAGCAGGGGACGTCTCGGCGCTGTCCGGCGCCTTTTCTGTTGTCTCTGCTGCGGACGCGTCGACGCGCAGCATGGCGAGCGTCGGCGGCTTCTCTTGAACTTGTGTTTGGGCTTGCGCGAAGACGGGCTCCGGTGGGCTGCGTCGCGACGGGATGCTCGCGACTTCCTCATGGGCAGCCCGCAGAAGCGCCGCGGCGCCAAGTCCGAAGATCAGGACCGACGTCGACAGCACGATCGCCGCGAACAGGAAACGAAGACCGGGAAGCATGGGTGCGGTTCCGTCTTTGCCGAAGTGTTCTTTTGAGCCAGAGGAAACGCGGTGACCACAGGGGAAGGCCGCTCGCAGGCAGCGAATCAAGCCGATTCGAGGATATCGCAACCAATGTCGGGGAATGACGCCCGTAGTCCAACGGAATAACTTTTCCCGACGGTGAGGCATCTTTGCCGCAGCGATCACTGCCCAATCACAAAATGACCGATTCGGGCCGGATTTCGCGGAATTGTCTTGAATGCGCCGCTATCTTCCTTCAAGTGCCGTTAACGGTCCGGTGTGGCTTGGGGACTATACAAGAGCGATGATGATCAACCGCATTCTGACGATTTGTGCTGCCGCAGCGCTCGGCGCGGCAGGAACTTCGGTTGCGCAGGCGCAGCAGGGCTACCCCGCAGGGCCAGGTCCGGTCTATTCCGCTCCTCAGGGCTCCTATCCGCCGCCGCCCCCTGGCTACGTGCGCGACGACCGCCGCCCGTCGGATTTTGATGTCTTTGAAGAGGACGACGAGGCGCCGAACGGCCAGAGTTCGGCGTCGCTGTCGCCGCCCGGACCGGTGCTTTCGCCCAACGATCCCCGCTATGGCCGCCCGATGGGCGCGCCGCCGCCGGCCTATTCGGATCGTAACATGCCGACCGGCCCGGTCATGTCGCCCGATGATCCGCGCTACGGCCGTCCGGCAGGCCCGCCGCCGGTGATCTACGCCGATCGTCCCCAGGGGCCGGCGCAGAATTATAATTATCCCGATGATCGCGCCATGCGCCCGCCGGAGTCCGTGGGCGCCGCGGGTGGTGCGCCTGCCGTCACCGGCGCCGTGCCGCAGCAGCCCCAGGTCGGCAGCGACGGCAGGCCGATGACGGTCGCGGCGCTGCCGCCGGAAGAGCAGCCGGAAGCCGCTCCCGTGCAACTGCCGCCGAACCTGCGTCGCCAGGAGGTGTCGTTCGCGACCAAGGAGCCGGCCGGCACCATCGTGGTCGATACGTCGAACACCTACCTCTACTACATCCTGGGCGGCGGCCGCGCAGTCCGCTACGGCGTTCGCGTCGGCCGCGACGGCTTCACCTGGACCGGCGTGCAGAAGATCAGCCGCAAGGCGGAGTGGCCGGACTGGTATCCGCCGACCGAGATGATCGAGCGTCAGCCCTATCTGCCGCGCTTCATGGCCGGCGGCCCCGGCAATCCGCTCGGCGCGCGCGCGATGTATCTCGGCTCGACCGTGTACCGTATCCACGGCACCAACCAGCCGTCGACGATCGGCAAGTTCGTCTCGTCGGGCTGCATCGGCATGCTGAATGAGGACGTCTCCGACCTCTTCGATCGCGTGAAGGTCGGCACCCGCGTGGTGGTGATGCCGGGCGGTCCGCCGCCTGGAACCGCTACCGCCTCCGCTGCGCCGCCGCCCGGCGGGCCCGTTGCGGCGGCCCCAGCGCCGACCCAGGCGCAAGCCGCCGCGCCGCTGCCGGGCACGCAGCCGACGACAGTGCCGCCGCTGCCGGCCCCGGTCACGATCCGCTAGGGCGATTACAATTCAACATCAAAAGGCGCGCGAACAGCGCGCCTTTTTTGTTTGGTGCGACCGTGATCGGCAGGCTTTGCACTTCTGTCAAATTCCCGCGCTTGAATTCGTGTTCGGCTGGATTACGTGCCAGAGGGCTGCAACCGACGTGGGGATAATGCCATGCGCATCCTTGTTGCAGGCGCCACCGGCGCTATCGGCCGACAACTCGTTCCCGCCCTGATCCGGGCCGGCCATTCGGTGATCGGCACCACGCGAACATCAGCCAAAGCCGAGGCGATCGGGCAGATGGGCGTCGAGCCTGTCATCGTCGATGGGCTCGATGCACAGGCCGTCCGCGCGGCGGTCATTGCGAAGCAGCCCGAGGTGATCGTCCATCAGATGACCGACCTCGCTAATGTCACCGATCTCCGCCATTTCGATCGTGCCTTCGCGGTCACTAACCGGCTGCGCACCCTCGGCACCGATTGCCTGCTGGCCGCCGCGCGCGAAGCCGGTGTCAGGCGTTTCGTCGCCCAGAGCTTCTGCGGCTGGACTTATGGCCGAAGCGGCGCACCGGTCAAAACGGAGGCCGATCCGCTCGATCCCGATCCGCCGCAGGAATTGCGCCGCACGCTGGAGGCGATCCAGCATCTGGAGCGGGCGGTTACCGGCTCTGAGCAGCCGGAAGGAATCGTGCTCCGATACGGATCGTTCTACGGCCCCGATACCGGCATACTGTCGCGGGCGATGATCGATCAATTGCGGCGCCGGCGCGTGCCGATGATCGGCGATGGCGGCGGCTGGTGGTCGTTCATCCATGTCGCCGACGCGGCATCCGCCACCGTTGCCGCGATCGAGCGCGGCAGAGCCGGCAACATCTACAACATCGTCGACGACGAGCCCGCGGAAGTCAGCGAATGGCTGCCGGCGCTCGCGGCGATCGTGGGCGCCAAGCCGCCGTTCCATGTGCCGGTCTGGCTCGGCCGCCTGCTCGCCGGCGAACATATGGTGGCGATGATGACCGAGGTGCGGGCGGGCTCGAATGTCAAAGCCAGGCGCGAGCTCGGCTGGCAGCCGTCGCATCCATCCTGGCGCACCGGCTGTGCCGAAATCGTCGGGCACTCCGGCGGCCACAGCGCCGCCGCCTGAGCAGGTGATGCGACGCTCAGACCTCCGCCTCGCCCGTGCTTTCGCGGGTTGCATTCTCGAGCCAACCGGCGGCGCGCAACAAGTCGCCATCGCGCCCGTGGGCGCCTATGAGCTGGACGCCGATTGGAAGCCCCTGACGGCCTCTGAGCAGCGGCAGCGAGACGGTAGGCAGGCCGCAGAGGCTCCATGGCATCGACATCACGCCGGAGCCCGGCCCATCTTCCAGCCGGGTCGCCTCGCCCGGCGCCGACAGGGTGATCAACGCATCTTGTTCGATGAACAGAAGCGAGGCCAGTTCAAGGAGACGATCGGCCTGCGCATCGAGCGTGAGGTAGCGTGCCGCGCTGATGGTGCGGCCGGCTTCGATTCCCTGCTGCAGCGGCGCGCAATAGCGGCGGATGGTCTCAGTCGGCTCCGAGCCGAAACGATAAGCGAGATGCGGGTTGAGCAGCCCGAAGGTGACATCAAGCGCCTGATCGAATTCAAGTGGGAGTTCGACCTCGACGATGGCGGTCGGCAGTGACTGGATGAATGTCTCGAACGCCTGGCCCGCGTCGTCATCGATCAGCTTCCAGCCCGGCCCCTTCACCAGGGCAAGACGGGGCGCTGTTGCCGCAGGCTGGACAGCAGCCAACGCGGGATCGAACGCGCCGGCGAAAAGGCATGCATCCGGGATCGAGCGGGCCAACAGTCCGACATGCGCCATCCGCGGCACCAGCACATTCGATCCCGCCATCGACGTGAATCCCAACGAGGGCTTGAACGCGAATGCCCCGCAAAACGACGCGGGCAGGGTGGTCGAAGCGGTATGCTGCGTGCCGAGCGCCAGCGGCACCATGTGGTCGACGACTGCGGCCGCAGAGCCCGCCGACGACACGCCCGGCGAGCGCGACAGGTCCTTGGGATTGCGGGTCGGGCTCGGATGGTACATCCCGAATTCGGATGTCGCGGTCTTGCCGACAATGATCGCGCCGGCGCGGCGCAGCGCCGCCACGGCATCCGCATCGGCGTTTGGCCGCCGGCCGCGAAGCGTCTCGCTGCCATATTCGGACGGCATGTCGGCGGTGTCGAATACGTCTTTCACCCCGATCGGCAGGCCGTGCAGCGCGCCGAGCGGCCCACCTGATGCGCGGTGCTCGTCCGCACGCCGCGCCTGCTCGCGCGCCCGTTCCGCATCGAGGAAAGCCCACGCCTTGACCTCGGGCTCACGCGCGGCGATCCGGTCGAGGCAGGCATTCATCAAATCGAGCGCGCCTATGTCGCCCCGCTTGAGCCTGTCGGCCAGCCTGCTGGCCGACAGGTGGTTTGGAGGCATTGAGTCGGTCATCATCGAACCGAGGCCGTGATGCTGCAGCCGGATTCGGCCGCCGGGCGGAAGGCGGTCGCGGCGGGAACGGTGGCGATCCGCTCGTAATAGTCCCAGGGCTGCCGGCTCGCCGCCGGCGATTTCACGCGATAGACGCCGAGATCATAGGCGAGGCGGCCGTTCTGCTGCACGACTGCCTGCCGCCCGAACCGATCGACCGGAAGCTGGCGCATCTCGGCATTGACGATCGTGGCATCGTCGCTCTTGGCGCTTCTCGCGGCCTTCAGGAAATGCAGCACGCCGGAATAGACGCCGGCCTGTTCGCGCGTCGGCATTCGGCCGTGTTCCTTCAGGAAACGCAGCGCGAAGTCGCGCGTGCCGTCGCTGTCATCCCAATAGAACCCCGTGGTGATGATAAGCCCCTGCGCCGCTTCGAGGCCGAGGCTGTGGACGTCGGTGACGAAAGCGTGGAGCGCTGCGATCTTCTGCGTGCGCATGATGTCGAACTGGCCGGCCTGCTTGATCGCATTGACGGTGTCGGCACCGGCGCTCGCGAGCGCCACGACCTGCGCGTTCGAGCTCTGGGCGCGCAGCAACAGCGAGGCGAAATCGGCGGTGTTGAGCGGATGGCGCGCGCTGCCGAGCACTTTGCCGCCGCGCTCCTGCACCACGGCACTGGCGTCTTTCTCCAGGTCGTGGCCGAACGCATAGTCGGCAGTGAGGAAGAACCAGGACTTCTGCCCCTGTTCGGTCAGCGCCGCAGCCGTGCCGCGCGCCAGCGCGTAAGTATCGTCGGTCCAATGGGTCACGTAGGGCGAGCAACGTCCGCCGGTGATCTCGACGCTGGCGGCACCCGATACCAGGAGCGACCGCTTCTTCTCGGTCGCGATCGTCATCAGCGCGAACACCGCGCCCGAATGCGGCAGGTCGACAATGGCGTCGACGCCTTGCCGGTCGAACCATTCGCGTGCGATGGCTGAGGCGACGTCCGGCTTGTTCTGATGATCTGCGGTGATGATCTCGATCGGGACCCCGTCGATCGAGCCGCCAAAATCGGCAACCGCCATTCGCGCGGCCTTGATCGAGCCCGGCCCGCCGACATCGGAGACCACGCCGCTTTGATCGCCCATAACCCCGATGACGATCTTATTGTCTGAGAATTGAGAGAAGGCTGGCGACGTGAGTATCGAGCTAAGTGCAATTGAAATCAGGAGTTTTCGGTACATTTCGCTGCTCCGCGTGAGGTGCGGCGGAGCCTAACAATCGGCTGCTACACATATGTGACAATATTGGTACATATGTGACTTGGCTAAGCGACGAAGATTCGATGGGGAACAGCGTGACCAGACAGGCGACGGAAATCGAAACGTTCGGGCCGGAAGTGGAGAACGGGGACGCGTTGGTCGCCCGCATCTGCTGGCACTACTACAAGGAGGGGCAGACCCAGGACGTCATCGCACAGCACCTGAAAATCACGCGGAAGCGGGTCAACCAGATCCTGGGAGAGGCGCGGGAGCGCGGCGTCGTCCAGATTTCTATTGCCAGTCCCTTCGGTCCTTGCAGCGAACTTGAGGCCCGCCTCGCTGCACGCTTCAAGCTGCGCAACGCCATCGTCGTGCCTGCGCCCATTGGCGACACCGATGTCCGCAACCTCGTCGGGGCCGCCGCCGGCCACTACATCTCCGAGCACCTGCCGCCCGCCGGGACTCTCGGCATCACCTGGGGCGGCACCATCAACATGGCCGCGCAAAATCTGCGGCGCCGTTCCGGCGACGGCTGCCGTGTCGTTCTGTTGTGCGGCGGGCTTGCCGAAAGCACGGCGATCAACCCTTACGACAACGCGGCGATGATGGCACGCGCGCTGGGTGCGACATGCTACTACGTGACCGCGCCGATGTTCGCGGCAACGGCGCAACTTCGCGATGCGCTGGTTTCCAGCGAGCCGGTGCGCTCGGTTCTCGCAATGGCCGCGGAGCTGGATATCGCCCTGTTCAGCGCCATCGATCTGTCCGAACAATCGAAAGCGCTGGAATATGGCGTGATTTCGCGCGAGACGTGGCAATCGCTGCGCGACGCCGGCGCCGTCGGCGATATCTGCGGCCACTATCTCGACAAGGACGGCAACGCGGTGACGCATCCCCTGACCCAGCGCGTGATCCATCCGCCCATGCGCGATCTGAAGGCGGCGCGCGAGCGTATCCTTGCGGCCGGTGGCCTTCAGAAGCTCCCGATCATCGGCGCGGCGATCCGTGCGGGGCTCGCCGACGTCCTGATCACGGACGAACGGGTCGCGACCGCCCTGTGCGAAGATCGGTGACTACGCCAGTCGCCGCGGCGGTTCGCTGCCCTTGGTCCAGGCATCGATGCACTCGACCATCTGGCCGTAGTGGATCCCGAGGCTCTCCTGGGTCGCGTAGCCGAGATGCGGGGTGAGCACGAGGTTGTCGAGCCTGCGGAAGGGATGGTCGGCCGGCAGCGGCTCCACCGAGAACACGTCGATGCCGGCGCCCGCGATCTTCTTCTCGGTCAGGACTTCCAGCAGCGCGTTCTCGTCGACGATCGGCCCGCGCGCGGTGTTGACGAGATAGGCCGTCGGCTTCATCCGCGCGAGATCGGCGGCACCCACCAGGCCGCGCGAGCGCTCGCTCAGCACCACATGGATGGTGACGATGTCGGCGGTCGCAAACAATTCCTCCTTGCTGGCATAGCCGACGCCGGCCTCCTTGCATTTCTCGGCCGTCAGGTTGGGGCTCCAGGCGATCACGTTCATGCCGAACGCCTGTGCGAGCTTTGCCATCCGGCTGCCGAGCTTGCCGAGCCCGACCACGCCAAGCGTGCGGCCCTCGATCTCGACTCCGGCAAATGTCTGCCAGGGCTCACCTGCATGCATCCGCGCGTTTTCCCGGCCGATGCCGCGGGTGAGTTCCAGGATCAGGCCGAGCGTCAGCGCCGCGGTCGGGTCGCGGCTGTATTGCGTGCCGCACAGCACCACCTTGCGCTCCTTGGCGGCGTCCACATCGATCGCGGCATTGCGCATGCCTGAGGTCAGCAGGAGTTTCAGCTCGGGCAGCGCCGCGAACAGCGTGCGCGGGAATGCGGTGCGTTCGCGCATCGCGCAGATGATCTCGAAATCGGCAAGCGCGCTCGCGGCCGCCGCCTCGCTCGCAAACGGCTCCCTGAATACGGTGATGTCGACGCGGTCCGTGATCTCTGACCAGTCCGCGATCGAAAGTGACAGGTTGAAATAGTCGTCGAGGATTGCACAGCGCAGCCGCGTCATCGATGAACCCGTTCGTGGCGAAAGGACGGCGAAAATACCGTCAGGGGAGATCGTCATGGTTGCGCGCAATCGTCGGGTCGCGCAAGCGGAGTTCGGGAAACGCCGGCTTCAAATATCCGACAGGCTCAACTCAACCGGCTTCTGTGCTTGGCGCGCCAGGCCGGCCCGGGTCCGCGCATATAGTGCAGTTCCGGCCGGTAGGGGTTGAATGCCCTGGTGAAGAACTGGCGCCAGAAGACGCGGAGTTCGGCGATGATCTTCGCAAGGCCAGTGCGGCTGGCCCCCGGGGCGGGCAGGGACGTGCTTGTTGCCATGACACAGCCCTCCTGTTGGTCATGCGCGGCTTAGCCTGCGCAAAATGCCGTTTTCGACGCTGAAAACGAGATTTCGCCCGATTTATTAAAAGATGGTTTCAATTGTCGTCATCCTCCGTACACATGGTTTCAATCCCGTATTCATCGGGGTGAACGGATGGAAAACGCGCGGCGTGCGGTTGCGCTTTGAGGGCCCGGCGGCTACATCGGCGGCAGCAAAATTTCCACAAATCCTGCCGATTCCAGGGGACTCAATGGCCCGCCAGTTCGTCTATTTCATGCAAGGTCTGACCAAGAGCTACCCGACCCGCAAGGTGCTCGATAACGTCCACCTGAGCTTCTACCCGGACGCCAAGATCGGCGTGCTCGGCGTCAACGGCGCCGGTAAATCGACGCTGCTCAAGATCATGGCAGGCATCGACAAGGACTATACCGGCGAAGCCTGGGTCGCCGAGGGCGCCCGCGTCGGCTATCTCGAGCAGGAACCGCACCTCGATCCCAAGCTGACCGTCCGTGAGAACGTGATGCTGGGCGTCGCCAAGCAGAAGGCGATCCTCGATCGCTATAACGAGCTGGCGGTGAACTACTCGGATGAGACCGCCGATGAGATGACCAAGCTGCAGGACGAGATCGAGGCCCAGGGCCTCTGGGATCTCGACAGCAAGGTCGACCAGGCGATGGACGCGTTGCGCTGTCCGCCCGACGACGCCGACGTCACAAAGCTCTCCGGCGGCGAGCGCCGCCGAGTCGCGCTGTGTCGGCTCTTGCTCGACCAGCCCGAACTGCTGCTGCTGGACGAACCGACCAACCATCTCGACGCCGAATCTGTGTCCTGGCTCGAAGGCCATCTGCGGCAGTATCCCGGCGCGATCCTGATCGTCACCCACGACCGCTACTTCCTCGACAATGTCACGGGCTGGATTCTCGAGCTCGATCGCGGCCGCGGCATTCCCTATGAGGGCAACTATTCCTCCTGGCTGGTGCAGAAGCAGAAGCGGCTCGAGCAGGAGGGCCGCGAGGACGCGGCGCATCAGAAGACGCTGGCGCGCGAGCAGGAGTGGATCGCATCCTCGCCCAAGGCTCGCCAAGCCAAGTCCAAGGCGCGTTACCAGCGCTACGAGGATCTGCTCAAGAAGGCGAGCGAGAAGCAGACTCAGGCCGCGCAGATCATCATCCCCGTCGCCGAGCGGCTCGGCCAGAACGTCGTCGATTTCGAAGGCCTGACCAAGTCGTTCGGCGACCGCATGCTGATCGACAATCTCACCTTCAAGCTGCCGCCCGGCGGCATCGTCGGCGTGATCGGTCCGAACGGCGCCGGCAAGACCACGCTGTTCCGCATGATCACCGGGCAGGAGAAGCCCGACCAGGGCACGATCACGACCGGCGAGTCCGTCCATCTCGGCTATGTCGATCAGTCGCGCGACGCGCTCGACGGCAGCAAGACCGTTTGGGAGGAGATTTCCGGCAACAACGAGCTGATCCTGCTCGGCAAGCGCGAAGTGAATTCGCGCGGTTATTGCTCGGCCTTCAATTTCAAGGGCGCCGACCAGCAGAAGAAGGTTGGCGCGCTCTCAGGCGGCGAACGCAACCGCGTGCATCTTGCCAAGATGCTGAAGTCGGGCGCCAACGTGCTGCTGCTCGACGAGCCCACCAACGACCTCGACGTCGACACGCTGCGCGCGCTCGAAGAGGCGCTGGAGGATTTCGCCGGCTGCGCCGTGATCATCAGCCACGACCGCTGGTTCCTCGACCGCATCGCCACTCACATCCTCGCCTTCGAAGGCGATAGCCATGTCGAATGGTTCGAAGGCAACTTCCAGGATTACGAAAAGGACAAGATGCGGCGTCTCGGCCAGGATTCGATCATCCCGCATCGGGTGAAATACAAGAAGCTGACGAGGTGACGGCAGTCTAGCGACAATTTGCTGCGGCCAGTTGTCGCTTCCCACCACGACGAGATTGCGTAGATATAGCATTCCGCAATCCCAAATCCTGCCACGAGCAAATTCATAATGTCTGCCACCTCCGACGCACCCGTGCCGCCGAAGAACATACCGCTGCGCCCGGTCCCTATGCTGATCTTCGGATCGCGCTGGCTGCAATTGCCGCTTTATGTCGGGCTGATTATCGCTCAGGGCGTCTATGTCGTGCTGTTCATCAAGGAACTGTGGCACCTGTTCGCCCATGCCTTTGATTTCAGCGAGCAGCAGATCATGCTGGCGGTGCTCGGCCTGATCGACGTCGTCATGATCTCGAATCTTTTGGTGATGGTGATCGTCGGCGGCTACGAGACCTTCGTCTCGCGCCTCAACCTGCGGGGACATCCAGACGAGCCGGAATGGCTGAGCCACGTCAACGCCAGCGTGCTCAAGATCAAGCTGGCGATGGCGATCATCGGCATCTCCTCGATCCACCTGCTGCGGACCTTCATCGAGGCCGGCGCACTGACGTCGGGCAAGACCAACTACACTGAGACCGGCGTGATGTGGCAGACGATCATCCACACCGTCTTCATCCTCTCCGCGATCGGCATTGCCCTCGTCGACAAGCTCTCGAATGCGTCGATCGAAGGAGCCAAGCAGTCGGCCGGACATTGAGGGTGCGGCGGCTGTCGTGTCGTGCTAGCATCGCGTGATTAATGTCTGCCTCAAGAACAGGATAGCACTTGGATTGGACCGCTGTGTGAACAGGCCGCCCGTCTTGTCATTCCTCCGTGCGCTTGCCTTCGGCCTCCTGTTCTCGACGTCGCCCTTGGTGCCGTCAGCCCACGCCGCCGATGCCGCCTTCACCCAATTCATCGCCTCACTGTGGCCGGAGGCGCAGGCCGCCGGTGTGTCGCGCGCGACGTTTGATCGTGAGACGCGTGGGCTCGAGCCTGACTACAAGCTGCCTGATCTGATCCTGCCGGGCCGCCCGGCGACCGGCGCACCGTCCCAGGCTGAATTCGTCCAGGTGCCGGCGGATTACGTCAAGGAAGCATCGATCGCGCGGCTTGCCGTCGAGGGGCAGCGGCTGATGCAGAAGCACCGCGCTGATCTCAACGAGATCGAAAATCGCTTCGGCGTGCCGGCAACCGTGGTGCTCGCGATCTGGGGCCGCGAGACCGATTACGGCCGCTACAAGCTACCCTACGACACGCTGCGCGTGGTGGCGACACAGGCCTATGTCGGCCGCCGCAAGGACCAGTACCGCACCGAGTTCATCCTCGCGCTGAAGATCCTCGGCGAGGGCGCGGTGACGCGCCAGGAAATGCGCTCGTCCTGGGCCGGCGCCACCGGGTTTACGCAGTTTCTGCCATCCGAATACTACAAGCATGGCGTCGATCTCGACGGCGACGGCCGCATCGATATCTGGCACTCGGTGCCGGATGCGCTCGCCTCCGCCGCCCAGCAGCTCGTCAACAAGGGTTGGCAGAAGGGCGTGCGCTGGGCCTACGAGGTGAAGGCGCCGGCCAATGTCGATTGCACCATGGGCGTACCCGAGGTGACGAGGCCGGTCGGCGAATGGCTGGGCGCAGGCTTTGTGCCGGTGCGCGGACAGAAGCTCAGCGCGACGGAACAGGCGCAGCCGGCCTCGCTGTTGCAGCCCGAGGGCATCTATGGCCCCGCATTCCTGACCACGAAGAACTACTTCGTCATCAAGGAATACAATTTTTCCGATCTCTACGTGCTGTTTGTCGGCCATCTCGCCGACCGCATGACGAGCCCGGTGCCGTTCGCGACGCCCTGGTCGGCGACCACGCAATTGCGCACCGCCGACGTCGAGGCGATGCAGCGCCATCTCACGCGGATCGGTCTCTACAAGGACAAGCTCGACGGCAAGGCCGGGATGCAGACCCGCGCCGCGCTCGGCGCCTACCAGAAATCGGCAGGCCTGAAGGTTGATTGCTGGCCGAGTGAAGCGGTGCTGCGCGCGATGACGGCGGCGAGGTAGCCGTCGGCGATAAGGGCAAAGAAAAACCCGGCCTGGATGTCGGCCGGGTTTTGATTCAGTGGCTCGATGAGCCGGGTCAGCTTAGTCGCAAACCTGAACGCGACGGAAACGCCAGCCGTAGCCGTCCCAGAAGCGCTCGCGAATCATGCGGCACGGAGCTTCTTCAACGTAGACCGGCGCCGGTGCGACATAGACCGGAGCCGGACGGCTCGCAGCAATCGCGCCACCGAGCAGGGCGCCGCCAATCAGGCCGCCGGCCACGCCGGCTGCGATCTGGCCGTCTCCGGCCTTGGCAGCCGGCGCGACAGCCAGCGAACCGGCAATCGTTGCGACCGCGACGAAGGCAGCTAATGTCTTCTTCATGTCTTGGGCTCTCCTGGATGGCGCCTTCAGCCGACGCCGGGTTTAACGCTTAACGATGACTCGCACGCTGGTTTCGAAATCCCGTGTCGCAAAAAGAGCGCACAACAGTCAATCGAAAGTAAACGTCAGCGCGCTAATGGCCTGAAAAAAACGGTTTTTTCTGGCCATAAGCCGTTCAGCTTCCGGAAAAGCGGGGTTTTCCGGCATCCTGTGCGAGATTTAATGAAGGTGAATGCGCGTTAATAGCAGACGCGCACGTTGCGCACCCGCCAGCCATAGCCGTCCCAGAAGCGCTGGCGCTGCCAGGCGCAGGGCGGCCCGTACTCGTAGGGGCCGGCGACGTAGTAGCCGGGGCCAGGACCGTAGGAATACCCGGGACCGTAGGAGTAACCGGGACCGTAGTACCCGTTCTGCGAAGCGATCGCCCCGCCGATCAGGGCGCCACCGATCAGTCCGGCCGCGACGCCCGCGGCAACGCCGCGCTGCGCATGCGCCGGAGGTGCTGCCACGAGCGCGCCTGCCAATGCAATGGCGGCAAATCCGAGCAATGTCTTCCTCATGGCCTCACCTTTCTTCAAGTCATCCCTTTTGGGGCACTGGTCCTGACCAGAGTTCCACATTTCCCCTTGACGATCAATCAACGCCGCGGCGGATCGCCCGCCAAGTGATAGCCGGCGTGCCGTGCGATGACGCGGATCACACTTAGAGCCATTCCAATTTACCTCCATCATCAGTTTGGAATTGCTTCAAATTCCGGTTTTTCCCTTTGCGTCGCTTGCTCGCCTTCAATATTTCTTATGTCAGCATCACCGACCGGACCCGCCTCTTCGATGATCGTTTGTTCCTGTAATGTCCTCAGCGACCACGACGTCCGCAGTGCCGTGAGCGTCGGCGGGTCCTTGCCGCGAAATGCCAAGCAGCTCTATGGCTGCCTTGGCTGCAGTGCAGAATGCGGCCGCTGTGCCCGCACCATCAAGACGATCATTGACGAGGCGCTCGGACCGTGCGCCAAGGCCTGCTGCAGCGGCTGCCCGCACAGCCACGAGACAGTCGACGAAGCCGCGAACACTGAGTTCGCGCTCGCGGCCTGCTGATCCGCCGGATTTCCCCAGATCTCTTCCCAGGTGCCCTCCCAGAGGAGGGTTGCTCTTGTCCATAATCTGATTTAGAAGCGTTCTAAAGTTGGAATCGGGCCCGCTTTGGGCCTTTAAGCATTTGGAGTGGACTATGCAGGGCGACCCTAAGGTCATCGAATATCTCAACAAGGGCCTGCGCAGCGAACTCACGGCGATCAACCAGTACTGGCTGCACTATCGCATCCTGAATAACTGGGGCCTCCTGGAGATGGCGAAGGTCTGGCGCAAGGAATCGATCGAGGAGATGCACCACGCCGACCGCTTCACCGACCGCATTTTGTTCCTCGACGGCTTCCCCAACATGCAGGTGCTCGATCCCTTGCGGATCGGCCAGAACGTCCAGGAGATCATCGAGTGTGATCTCGCCGCCGAGATCGGCGCCCGCGCACTCTACCAGGAAGCCGCCACCTACTGCCACGGCGTGAAGGACTATGTGAGCCGCGATCTGTTCGAGGACCTGATGAAGGACGAGGAGCACCACATCGATTTCCTCGAGACCCAGCTCGACCTGATCCAGCGCATCGGCCTTGAGCTCTACACCCAGAAGCACGTCGGCCACCTCGAGAGCGAGCACTGAGCGCTGGGCGTTTTCACCCTCCCTTCAAGAGAGGGTGACATGGGCGCCAGCCGTCAGAGCTGCGTCTTGTAGCGCTCTTCCACCACCGCCTGGCTCTCCGGCTCGCCGAGCGTGGTCTGGTCGTGGATCACTTCGCTGATGCTCGGGAATACCTTGCGCTCGACGCGCGTGTCCGCCGACCACAGTTTCGAGCGCATCAAGGCCTTGCCGCAGTGGAAATAGGCTTCCGTCACGTCGACGCGCAGCACCGCGCGCGGCGGCTTGCCGAATTCCACCATCGAAGCCAGGAGCTCCGGATCGGACGAGAGACGTCCCTTGCCGCCGACGCGCAATGTCTCGTCGATCCCCGGCACGAAGAAGATGAGCTGCAGAAAGCCCGAACCCTCGACGATGTTCCGGAAGCTGTCGATGCGGTTGTTGCCGGAGCGGTCCGGCATCAACAACAGGTTCGGCGAGGCGACGCTGACGAAGCCCGGATTGCCGCCGCGCGGGGAGGCATCGACGCTGCCGTCGGAGCCGGAGGTCGCCAGCACGCAGAACGGCGACATGCCGATGAACTTCCTCGCATGCACATCGATCTCTGGCCGCGCCTTCGCGATTACGCGCGCAGTCGGCTTTTGATAGATCGAGGCGAGGTCGGCAGCGGCAAGGTCGGTCACGGGCGATCTCCGGATGTCGTATTTGCGACAAGCGTATCATCGCGAAATTCCGCCGTCATCCCGCGCTGAAAGAGGCATGCTCAGCCTCAGCCGCGATCCTCGACATCCGTCTCGGGGCGGTCGCTGCCGGCGGCGGTCTCGGTGTGCCATTGTCCGTCAGGGGTTTCATACTCGATCGCCTCGGTGCGGCCGGGCACGCGCTGCTCGGCCGCCACACGTCGGGCGGCGGCCAGCGCAGCGGCATGGGTCGCGAACGGTTCGGAGAACACGCCGTCCACGGTGTAGGCCCATCCGCCGTCATGTTCGACGATCTTGTAGATCACATGGCTCATCGGGAACTCGCTTTGCGTTGCGGCCGGGAGGGGTGAAGCCACCGGCGCTTTCATGACAGAATAGGCGATGATGTCGGAATTTCCATGGACCAATCGTCCTTGGGCTAAGGCAACGGACCCGGGCCGCCGGTGACAGGAGTAAAGCATGTGCCGCAACATCAAGACGCTGTTCAATTTCGAGCCGCCCGCGACCGAGGACGAGATCCACGCTTCCGCACTGCAATTCGTGCGCAAACTGTCCGGTTTCAACAAGCCGTCGCAGGCCAATGAAGCTGCCTTCGATCGCGCGGTCGCCGAGGTCTCGGACGCCGCGCACCGGCTTCTCGTTTCGCTACACACCACGGCACCGGCGCGCGACCGCGAAGTGGAGGCGGAGAAGGCAAAGGAGCGCTCGCGGCTGCGGTTCGGGTGAGCCGCGCCGGCTGGCGGCCTATTTCTTGTCCTTGTGCTTCTTCTTTTTCTTGTCCTTGTGATCCTCGTCTTCATCGGGATCGTCGAGGTCAGCGGGTTGCTCGGCCACGGCCGCAGCCAATGCTTCGCGCTCGGCCGCCTCCTGCTCGCGCTGGCGGCGATAGTCTTCCCAGGCGTCGAAGATCATGTGCAGCCACGGCATCACCTGTTCGATCGAAGGCAGTTGCCCGGGCGGGCCCGGCTCGCCGCGCGGACCGGCCGGACCCTGCGGCCCGGCGGGACCATGCGAACCGGGCGCACCCTGCGGGCCCGGTTCGCCCCGCTTACCTTGCGCACCAGGCTTGCCCTGCGCTCCCGGCTTGCCTTGCGGGCCGGGCTTGCCGCGCGCCCCGTCGGGGCCGCGCCGGCCGGGATGTCCCTGCGGTCCCGGCCGTCCCTGTTCGCCGGGCCGGCCGCGTGGGCCCTGTGCGCCCGCTGCTCCGCGCCGGCTGGAAGCATCATCGGCCACTGCTGCACTCCGAATGAAATTGCGCCCGCGCGTTCTTAGCGGCGTTTGGCGACCGCTTCAATTCCGCGAGCGGATTGATCAACATCAATGATGCAATCGCGCTCCATGGCATCGTCACGATGTGATGGTGGAACGGGAGCGAAGCCATGAACGCAGGCTGGAAGATCTTCTTGCTGTCGCTGGCCCTGTTCGCGATTGCCTTCGGTGCCGAGCGGCTCCTTGTCCCCGACATCGTGCCGATCGGCTTTGCCGAGGAGCCGCAATTGCTGTTGTCGGTCCAGACCGCGTTCGTGCTGCGCGCCATCGAACTGATCGCCGGAAGCGTCGCTGCGATCTCGCTCGTCATCACCCTCGGCGCCTGGGTGAGGACGCGCAGCACGCGATCGCACGCGTAGGCGCCTAATCGCTCGGCGCGGGCACTTCGATTCCGTCAGCCGAATAGCTCCTGATCTTGTTGCGCAATGTGCGTACGGAAACGCCGAGCACGCGCGCGGCGCGCGTGCGGTTGCCATTGCAGCGGATCAGGGTTTGCAGCACCAATTCGCGCTCGACCTCGCCGACGGTGGCTCCGATCAGGAGCGGCACGATTTCGTTTGGGGCCAGTGAGGACGCCGGAATCTCCGGCAGGGGCTGCGTGGACACATAGGACATGACACCTCCCGAGCAACGCCCGTTCGCAACATCGCGAATCGGAAACATCGAGAACGAACAAACCCCTGGCCCGCGCGAGACGGTGGCCGCAGATGGTTAACAAACGATTAACGCGATCGCTGCCATCCACATTTCCGCATGGGTTCCCGCGTGCGCCATGCTCACACCGCCCGGTAGCCGCCATCCACCATCACGATCGATCCCGTGACATAGGCCGACAGGTCGGAGGCGAGGAAGATCGCAGGCCCCACGATATCCTCCGCCTTGCCGGCGCGGCCGAGCGGAGTGTGCGCGACGAAGGTGTTCGCGAGTTCCGGATTGCTCGCGCGCGTCTGCGCGTTCAGCGGCGTCTCGATGAAGCCGGGGCCGATTGCGTTGACGCGCACGCCTTCCTTGCCGAGCTCGGCGGCGAGCGCGCGGGTGAAGCCGAGCACGCCGTGCTTTGAGGCTGTGTAGGCGGGCGAGCTCGGCGTGCGCACATGCACGAAGGACTGGATCGATCCGATATTGACGATGCGTCCCTTCGTGGCGCGGATCTGCGGCAGGAAGGCATGCGTCACGTTGAAGACGCCGGTGAGGTTGATCGCGATGACGTCTTCCCAATCCTTGATCACGGCCTCGTCTGCGCCGAGCATGCCGTTACGTCGCGCAATCCCGGCATTGTTGACGAGGATCGAGACTTGCCCGATCTTGCCGGCGATCTCCTTTGCAAGCGCGACGCAATCCTCGCGCCTGGTGACGTCGAGCGCAAAGCTGTCGGCTTGGCCGCCGGCGTCGCGGATCTCCTTCGCCGCTTCCGCCGCCGCGCTCTTGATGACATCGAGCAGCACCACGCGTGCGCCTTCGCGTGCGTAGCCGGCTGCGATCGCGCGGCCGATGCCGGACCCCGCGCCGGTGATGACGGCGATATGATTTTCGAGAAGGGCCATGGATGTTTCCTCTTTCCTGGTTCTTGAACGCCGCCGCGAAGGCTAATTCAAAACGCGAGCAAACGGAAAGCCCTTGCTGGGAATTTGTAGGGTGGGCAAAGCGCAGCGTGCCCACCGTCAAGCACTCGACTCGGAATGGTGGGCACGCTGCGCTTCGCCCACCCTACGCATCTACGCATCCTGGCTACGCATTCTCGCCCATCCAGCTTCCGGGCTACACTTCGCAATGTGCGAATCGATCCGCGCCGCCATTGATGACTCAAGAAAATCCTGGAGACTTTCATATGAAAATGCCATCCGCCCTTCGTGCCGTGCTGGTCGCGCTCACCGCTATCGCCGGCGCCACTCTCTCCTCGATCGCCCATGCCGACAGCGGCACTGTCTCGCTCACGATCTACAAGGCGGGCTGGATCATCGGCGGCTCCGGCGGTGGCGGCGTGCTGAATTTTCATGGACGCAGATATCCGCTCTCGGTCGGCGGCCTCGACTACGGCCTGGTGTTCGGCGGCTCGAAGACGGTGCTGCGCGGCCGCGTCAGCAACATCAACCGCCCCTCTGATGTCGCTGGCGTCTACGGCGCAGCCGGCGCGGGCCTTGCAATCGGCGGCGGCGCCCGCGCCATCGTGCTCACCAACCAGAAGGGCGCCGTGCTCGAACTCGCCGGCCACCATGTCGGATTGATGGCGAACGCCGATTTGAGCGGGCTCGCGATCACGATGAAGTAGCGCGTCTACCTGCTCCATCTGCGCTTCTCTCGCGCTCACACCGTTGTCGTCCCCGCCTAGGGCGCAATTGCGCCCGGGGGGCGGGGACCCATAACCACAGGGAGGAGTTGTGGCGGCAGCAAGCGGTTGCAGCGGAGCATACAACAACGGCCTGTGGTTATGGGTCCCGGGTCCCGGCTACGCCAAGAGGCTTCGCCGCGGCGCGGCAAGCCCGGGACGACGTGGGGAGAGTTCTGATTCAACTGTCAAACAGCGGAGTGGATGTGAGTCTGCGTTCTCGCGGCATGAGATGCCCGAGCTTTGCTTCACTTTTCACCCTCCTCGATATCAGAGGGCGCAGGGAAAGCCGGGTGCCGGTTGCACCCATGGGTCCCGTGCAACAAA